>JAEZNF010000487.1 GCA_023441845.1 Bacillota bacterium
TCAGGAATGAAATCTCCCAAGTGACTGTCTTCCTCTTCACCGATAGGAGTCTCAAGTGAAACAGGTTCCTGGGAAATTTTCATTATCTCCCTGACCTTGTCTACCGACATTCCCATCTCTTTGGCAACTTCCTCCGGAAGAGGTTCTCTTCCAAGCTCTTGAAGAAGCTGTCTGGATACCCTTATAAGTTTATTGATTGTTTCAACCATATGAACAGGGATTCTTATTGTTCTTGCCTGATCTGCTATAGCCCTAGTGATAGCCTGTCTTATCCACCATGTGGCATATGTGCTGAACTTATACCCTTTTCTGTAATCAAACTTTTCAACGGCTTTTATAAGCCCCAGATTACCTTCCTGAATAAGATCCAGGAACAGCATGCCTCTTCCGACATACCTTTTTGCGATACTTACAACGAGCCTCAGGTTAGCTTCCGCCAAACGCCTTTTCGCCTCATTGTCCCCTTTTTCCATTCTTCTTGCCAGTTCTATCTCGTCATCAGCCGATAAAAGCGGTACCTTTCCTATTTCTTTCAGGTACATCCTGACAGGATCGTCAATACTTATACCTTCCGGTATACTTATGTCAAGATCCTCCTCAGTTAATTGAATGTCTTCCATTTCGGCTTCTATATCACCTACAACGTCAATACCTACATTCTCCAGCGTTTCATATATTTTTTCTACCTGTTCAGGCTCAAGTTCAATTTCTTCAAAGGCATCTATTATCTCTTTATATGTCAGCATGCCTTTTGATTTGCCTTTATCAACAAGCTCTTTTAATATGGTTTTCCTAGCTTCGTTATTAGGTTTCAACCGTTCTCCTCCCTCCAACTTAAAGTTAAATTTAAATCCCCTTCATCTTTCGTAAAATCTGATTCAATTCCTCTTTTAATTTTTCAACATCTCCTTCAATATTTTCATTTTTACCACTCAATATATTCAATATTACCTTTTGTCTTTTTTCAAGTCTTCTCCTGTCAATCTTTCTTATTATATCCAAAATAGCCTTGCGTTTATCTTCACATTCACACTCTTTCTGAATAAGCTTTGTAAATTCGTTTGCGTTGTCTTCGTCCAGAGAATTCAAAAGCTCTGCCGCTACAATACCTTTATTGCTTTGGAGCCTTTCTAAGACCAAACTCGCTGCCTGTCTGTTTTCCTCGCTAAAATACTCTATATTTATACTATTATCAATATATTTATAAATACTGTTATCTACGCATAAAAACGATAAAAGCAGCCTTTCGGAACTAATTATTTCTTTATCCTCACTGTCCTCAGCTTTTTTTACTCTTTTAACCTTGTAATCATCTATATTAATAACAGGCTTTTTAAAGCTGTTTCTTGGTTTTGTCCTTTTAATTACTTCTGAATACACCGACTGCTCCGAAATCTCGTAATCCTTGGCAATCTTCTTTATATACATTTCCCTTTCAAGGCCGTTATCTATTTTGGATAAAATATCGGCCGTCTTATTCAGGAAACTTATTTTCCCTTCAGTAGTCTCTGTCTCAACCTGCTTTTTCAATACCTTTATCTTATATTCAACCAACGACAGCGAACTGCCTACCAATCTCCTGAATGCATCCGGCCCGTTTTTCTTTATAAATTCATCCGGGTCCTTTCCGTCGGGTATTACCAGTACCTTTACATTACAGCCTATGTCACTCAGGATATCCAGCCCTCTCATAGTGGCAGCTTGTCCGGCAGTATCGGCATCATATGATATTATAATCTCTTCGGCATATTTTTTCAAAATCCTTCCCTGGCTTTCAGTCAATGCCGTACCAAGTGATGCAACGGTATTTATTATTCCACTCTGGTGAAGGGATATTACATCCATATACCCTTCAACTACAATCAACCTTTTTTCACCGGAATTTTTTGCAAAGTTTAAAGCGTACAAATTCCTGCTTTTGTTATATACCAGTGTCTCAGGTGAATTCATATACTTGGGCTGCGAAGAATCGGTCACTCTTCCGCCAAAGCCAATAACGTTACCTCTTATATCAAATATGGGGAAAATTATCCTTCCCCAGAACTTCTCATAAAAAACCCCGTTTTTCTGTACCAAAAGGCCGCTTTTTAATATAGCCTCTTCCTTAAAACCTTTAGCCTCCAAATGCTTGCTCAGGTTATCCTTCCCACCGTGGCAATAACCTAAACCAAATCTTCTTATGGTTTGTTCGGCTAAATGCCTATTTTTAAAATACTCGCGGGCGGCCTCGCCGGATTTCCCGTTAAGCTCACTGTTATAATACCTTGCAGCCTCAACGTTTACCTTCATAATCTCCTGTTTTAAAAGAGCAAGGTTTCTTTCTTCCTCATTTTCGCCTTCCGGCAGCTGAATTCTGGCCCTATCGGCAAGCAGCTTCACCGCCTCAATAAAATCCAGATTCTCAACATTCATTATAAAGTGAAACACATTTCCGCCCTTACCGCAGCCATAGCAATAAAACATTTGCTTTGAAGGGGTAACACTGAAAGACGGCGTTTTTTCCTTGTGAAACGGACACACTCCAAAAAAATACTGGCCCTTTCTATCTAGTTTTACATATTCACCTATAACATCCACTATGTCGTTATTAATTCTAACTTCTTCTATAATTTCATCAGGATAATAATTATACATTTAAAATTCCTCAAGCACAGCATATAACTTATAAGACATTTCACATTTTGGCAAGTCCCAAATTTTCGCGAAATACATTATGCATTCCAAATCCGCGATCATCTTTTTCTTGAACCATTCCGCACTTAAATTCTCTAATAAATTCTTCCGCACGTTCAATATAATTATTACAGCTGTGTTTTTCATAAATATTTGTTCGACATATTTATAAATATTCCTTCTTTTTTTCATTAAATTAATTTATTTTAATATAATCCAAAGCATTTTATTTGTTGATTTTATTTTTTCTTTTTTTTTACAATTATATACCTCAATAAACGGCAAATTTAATATTTGCTATCCTTTTATAAAAAATTAATATCTCCATGAAGCAGGAATAAATATATCATTAAACTTCTTTACCGCGTATCTGTCTGTCATTCCGGCTATATAATCGCATACAACCTTATGAATATCATCTCTTTTTAGAAGCTTTACCATATCCTTAGGGATTAGTTCTGGATTCTTTATAATATAGCAATATAGCTCGTTTAGAATATTTTGTGTTTTTACCTCTTCTTTTTTCGCCTCCGAATCGGTGTAGACATTTTTAAACATAAAACTTCTAAGTTCATTCATTGCTTCCTGAAATTCCTCATTCATCAAAATATTATTTTTATCCCTGCTGTTTTCTATGATGTTTATTATCATGTTGTTTATCCTTTTACTTGATGTTACACCCAGAACCTTCACGCACTCTGCGGGCAGCATATCCTGAGAAATAACATCGCCCCTTATGGCATCGTCTATGTCGTGGTTTATATATGCTATTCTATCGGCAAATTTCACTATCCGGCCTTCCAAAGTACTTGCAATGTTTTCACCCGTGTGATTCTTTATGCCGTCTCTCACTTCCCACGTAAGGTTTAACCCGTCTTCCCTTTCAAGTAATTCAACAACTCTGACGCTTTGTTCATTATGCTTGAATCCGTGAGGGCAAATGGAAGCCAGCACTCTTTCACCTGCATGTCCGAAGGGTGTATGTCCCAGATCATGCCCGAGTGAAATAGCCTCAGTAAGGTCCTCATTGAGCCTCAAGCTTCTTGCTATTGTTCTTGCAATCTGTGAAACCTCCAGTGTATGGGTCAGTCTTGTCCTGTAATGATCTCCCTCCGGTGATATAAATACCTGGGTCTTATGTTTGAGCCTCCTGAATGCCTTTGAATATATAATCCTGTCCCTGTCCCTCTGGTAATCTGTTCTGACATCGCATTTCGCTTCTTCCTTCTGCCTGCCTCTTGTCTTTACAGATAGCTGCGCAAACTCAGAAAAGTGTTCTTCTTCAAGCTTTTCCTGTTCCTCTCGGATCAACATGTGAAATCCTCCCTGTATATTTATAAATATCCAATGAAAAAAATCATTTAGCACCGATTCTACAGGTCTTATTATAACATAATATTTAAGATGTATATTTGTAAATATAAAGGAAATTAAAAAATGCAGGCTCCCTTAATACAAGTTAATT
>JAEZNF010000551.1 GCA_023441845.1 Bacillota bacterium
GGTTTTAAGGCTGCAGGCTCTTGAGAAAACAGCAAGAGATCAAAATAACAAGCCGACATTTACCGATGTTCCGACAGGACACTGGGCAGGAAGCTATATAGCTTATGCAACAAATAGCGGATTGACAAAGGGTATCGGCAATAACAAGTTTGGCCTTGGGAGCAATGTTACTACCAATCAGTATGTTACATATGTCTTAAGGGCTTTGGGATATGATGATTCAAAAGGGGATTTTGATTGGGAGCAAGCTGTTGATAAGGCATCACAGATAGGTTTGTTTTCTGCTGTCGAGGCCAAATATTTCAAAGACAAGGCTTCAAAAGTCATGTTAAGGGATGATGTAGTAGCAATATCTTATAATTCTCTTAAGACAAAGCTTAAAGGGAGTGAAAAGACACTGCTCAAGAAATTAGTAGAATCAGGGGTGGTGACAATAAACCAGGTCAATGCAACCTATGATACTTCATTGACAGAATTGGTAAAAGCTACTCCTACAGTAAAACCGACTCCTACGCGTACACCCACGCCGAGTCCAACGCCAACTTCGAACACAAGAAACCCATACACGCAGATAGAGGCCGAGAGCTGTGACGCAAAGAGCGGGGTTCTGGTAAGCAACTGCTCAGAAGGCGGACAGGATGTTGAATGGATCGAAAACGGGGACTATATAGTTTTTAATAATTTGGATTTCGGAAACGGTGCATCTGCATTTGAAGCAAGGGTTGCCACTGAAACAAACGGCGGTAATATAGAAATAAGGTTGGACAGCACAAACGGGAAACTTGTGGGGAGCTGTTCGGTAACAAGTACAGGAGGATGGCAAAGATGGGTTACCAGAACCTGTTCTATTTCGGGTGCAACAGGCAAGCACAACGTTTATATAAAATTTACAGGCAGTTCGGGATATCTTTTCGCGGTTAACTGGATTAAGTTTACTGCTGCTGTTCCGACACCGGTAGCAGTACTGTTTTCAGATGATTTTAATGACAATAATGCCGACGGATGGTTACCGTATAGCGGTACATGGGCCGTAGAAGATAAAAAATACGGTGTTAGTCCTAATACAGAAGGAAAATCCATAGTATATAACTCAAACTATACAAATTTCACTTACACGGCTGACGTCACTATAGGAACAACCGGAAGTGCGGGATTGATATTTGATGTGACAAATGTCGGATCCGGGTCATATGCGTTTAACGGATATTATGCGAGTATTGATGCGAATAATGATAAAATTGAGATTATAAGAGTATCGGCAGGTTCATATACTACCATTTCCGGTACATCAATTACTGTAAATCCTTACACTGCATATAAGCTGAAAGTTAAAAGGTCAGGTAATTATATAGGTATATACTTGAATGATATGAATACACCTAAGATAGAGGCATATGACAATGTTTATTTATCGGGTGCGGTTGGCCTGAGGGCGTTAAATACACATGCATTGTTTGACAATATATCGGTAAATAACATTATAGCTACACCTACACTTACAGCTACACGTACACCTACACGTACGCCTACACCTACACGTACACCTACGCCTACACGCACGCCTACACCTACGCCGACACTGGTATTACATAGCCCTGTCAATACCGGTTATACGGTTAACGGTTTGGATTACAGGTACTATGAGGGTGAATGGAACACAATTCCGAATTTTAGTTCGCTGAACCCGAAGGAAACCGGAACTGTAAATAACTTCAATTTAAATCTCAGAGACAGGAATGATAATTTTGGGTTTTTCTATACCGGTTATATAGATATAAATACTGCAGGCACTTATACCTTCTATACCACTTCCGATGACGGAAGTATGTTGTATATAGACGGTCAGCTGGTTGTAAGCAATAATGGAATACACGAAGCAACTGAGGCTAGTGGTGCTATAGGCCTGGCAGCCGGAAAACACGAAATAACCGTTGTTTACTTTGATGCTACAGATGATAATACTTTGGAAGTACGGTACGCGGGCCCTAATTTGAGTAAAAGGCTGATACCGGACAATGTTTTGTTCCGTAATGCTGCGACACCTGCACCGATACCAACAAATACACCGATATCGACTCCTGCACCATAAAGTGTAGAAGAAATAATTATGAGAATGAAAAAGTTGTTTATAAGAGCTGATAATTGGTATAATTAATTATATGAAGCAATAATTAAAGGGTGAAACATGGATAATCAAAACAGAGTTGCCGTAATAGGTATAGTAATAAGTAACAGGGAAGACACCGCTAAAAAGGTTAATGATATATTGAGCGGTTTCGGCGAAATTATTGTCGGTAGAATGGGTATTCCGTACAAGGAAAGGAATGTGTCTGTCATATCGGTAATAGTCGACGGGACAAACGACGATATAGGAGCGTTAACCGGTAAATTGGGCAATATCAGCGGAGTCAGAGCTAAAGTTGCACTGACATATTAAATGATAGTTTACAAAACAATTTAATATTTTTTCTGAGATGTGGGAGAATTCCTGCTTCAAGGAAAGTCAAGGTTTAAAGTAACCGGTGCTGCCGGGAAACCTAACGAGATGGATTGATCTTATCGGAGGGGGAATATTATATGCAGTTATTGTATATTAACTCTTCGTGAATTTCATGTTCATGAAGAGTTTTTTATTAGGGCTATTTCCCGAAGGGGAATCCGGCAAAAGTCGAAGGGGATCGATGCCCCCGAGACTTTTATTAGGGCCGTTTCCCAAAGGGAAATGTTTTTAATCTTTAATTTTATAA
Organism: Bacillota bacterium; assembly: GCA_023441845.1. Taxonomy (GTDB): domain Bacteria; phylum Bacillota; class Clostridia; order Acetivibrionales; family DSM-2933; genus JAEZNF01. The sequence goes on from JAEZNF010000551.1 coordinate 2,748, forward strand.
TGAAAGGGTCTGATTAATGTGGTGGATTATATAAACGAAGGGCTTATAAATACACTGATTGAGGAAGCTGAAAAAATCGATGTGAAAGAAGTAAGGGATATAACAGCAAAATCCAGGGAGTGTAAAGGATTAACGCTTAAGGAGACTGCGAAGCTTCTTGCAGTTGAGGACGAGGGGCTTTTAGAAGAGGTTTTTGATGCTGCAAAACACGTAAAAAACAAGATTTATGGAAAGCGTGTGGTGTTGTTCGCACCGCTCTATACAAGCAATGAATGCACGAATAACTGCCTTTACTGCGGTTTTAGAAGAGATAACAAGGAACTTCACAGGAAAACCCTCAGCCTTGACGAGATTGTGAGTGAGGCAAAAGCTATAGAGGCCCAGGGGCACAAGCGCATTCTTTTGATTTGCGGCGAATACCCGGGTAAGACAGGTGTAAAACACCTTACTGATGCTATGGAAGCAGTCTACAAATGCGGGGATATCAGAAGAATAAATATTGAAGCTGCCCCAATGGAAATAGCCGACTACAGGGAACTGAAAAACTCAGGTATAGGTACGTATGTCATATTCCAGGAAACATACAGCAGGGAAGTATATAAAAAGATGCACCCTGTAGGGAAAAAGGCCGATTATGACTGGAGAATAACGGCAATAGACCGTGCGTTTGAAGCAGGTATTGACGATGTAGGTATAGGAGCTCTCTTTGGTCTTAATGATTACAGGTTTGAAGTTTTAGGAGCATTAATGCATATTGAAAGCTTTGAAAGAAGATACGGGGTGGGTCCGCACACAATTTCGGTTCCAAGATTGAGGCCGGCTCTGGGCTGGGGGCTTGAAAATATACCTAATGCTGTCAATGATAAGGACTTTAAAAAAATCATCTCGGTATACAGGCTGGCAGTTCCTTACACGGGCATTATTCTTTCTACAAGAGAAAGGGCGGATTTGAGGGATGAGCTTTTAGACCTGGGTGTATCACAGATAAGCGCAGGCTCAAAAACCAGTCCCGGCGGATACAAGGAAGAGGAGGAAAAATCCGACCAGTTTGAGGTGAATGACCACAGAAGCCTTAATACAGTACTTGAGGCAATTTGCGACAAGGGGTACATACCCAGCTTTTGCACGGCATGCTACAGGAGATGCCGTACGGGAGAGGCCTTTATGGAGTATGCCAAGGCAGGAGAAATTCATGAATTCTGTCAGCCTAATGCCATACTTACATTTAAGGAGAATTTGATGGACTATGGAAA
>JAEZNF010000556.1 GCA_023441845.1 Bacillota bacterium
ATATGTTAAAGTGCACTCAGATTCCCTGGGACTTTATTGGTAAAATTATTTAAGGATAATAGCTAAAATTATTTACCGCGACTTAATTCTAAATAAATAGATTGGCTTCCATAGAACAGCATCGTAATTAGAGGGGTAAAGATATGAAGATTGGGTTTATGTTGAAGCTGGCTAAAAAATTCGGAAAATCGGTTACAGGTGCAAAGAAATTCGTGTTGAAATCGGGCAGCCTCAATAAGCTGAAAAAGCTGAATAAGGCCATGAAGGCACGAAAGAGGCTTGCTTTGGATAAATTTAAAAAGCTCAGGCAAAGAATGTTCCGCAATATGAAGCCCGGATTTTTAAAATGTAAGATTTTAAGAGCCGAGCCTGTGGATTCGGTTACAGGTGAAGTTGTGGTGGAGCAGCAGGACTTTTCTATTCCTTCAAGGATACCTTTGGAATGGAACCGTTATTACAGCTCACACAGCCAACGTATAGGGGTATGCGGCCGCGGTTGGGAGACTTTAGCGGATGCAAGGCTGGAATTTAACGATAACAATACTGTTGTGTTCTATGACGGAACTTGCGCGCCGTCATATTTTTACTCCATACCGGATGAAAAGCCTGTATATGAGCCTGTAGACGGAGGTGTGTTCCAAAAGGAAAACAAGCACTATACCATAAGAGTGAAAGAAGATTTAATATACTACTTTTTAATACCCCAAACGCGGTAAAGGAAATTACCGTCGATTACATTTCCGATTTATGCGGAAACACCGTCCGTTTTATACGTGATAAGAACGGCTTGAAGGAGATTAACGAATCGGGCGGCAGGAAAATCAGCATAGTATCCCAAAACGGCTTAATTGAAGCAATGTCCCTTATTTACCCGTACAGGGACTCTTGCCTTCTGGTAAAATACCGGTATGAAAACACAAACCTAATAACAGTATATGATGCTTTGAATTCGCCGTACAGATTTCTTTACCGGAACAATCTTCTGGTGCAGTATACCGACAGAAACGGTTTGTCGTTTTATTATGACTATGACAGGTATGATACCGACGGACGCTGTATCCATGCGTGGGGAGACGGCGGCCTGTATGATTACATGTTCAAATACAAGGAAGAAGAAAACATAACCGAAGTAACCGATTCATTAGGAAACACTTCATACATAAAGTACGACCACCGCTATATGATAATTGAGGATAAAGATCCGGCAGGCGGCGTGACAACCTATGAATATGACGAGGCAGGACGCACCGCTGCTGTTACAGACCCTGACGGTAACCGCACGGTATATGAATACGACAGGCGCGGAAACTTCATAAAGCTTACCAGACCGGACGGGAAGGATATAGTTTCAGAGTATGAAGCAAATAAACCGATAAGGGTTAAGGCTTTTGGATACCGACGGAAATGTTGTCTGGGCTGCGAGATATGATGCATTGGGTAGCATTGTGAGTTTGCCGGCTAACCGGGTGGATAATCCAATCAGGATGCAGGGACAATATTTTGACTCGGAAACTGGGCTGTATTATAATAGGTTCAGGTATTTTGAGCCATTGTTAGGCGCATTTATCAGCCAGGATCCCCTGGGTATACTAAATAAAGGGTGAGTAACTTTAAAATATTACGGCTGCTATTCCAACAAATCAAGAGGTCTACGCAAAAAGGAAGATATTGATGACATTACCTGCGGATATATTGTAAAGACGTCTATGCCTTGAAGGCTAATCTTATCTTAGAATATATTTCATTTCAACTCTTTCAACTAACCGAATTTAAATATTGATTGCTTTGAAATCAAGTATTACAACATAGTATACATTTGGTATATATTTTTTAATACCAAATGTATATTCCCATATTTAACCATTAAGGTATATTATACCTGTATTAAACAATGTTTACATCGGCTAACGCTTTTGATAATTTAACAAAAATTGAAGCTCCAATATTATATCGGTAAATTTTATAACTTCTCCGAAGCTAGCGATTATTCATATATATGGTGCACGTAAATATTGAGAAAGTGGGGACAAGCAATGAAAACATCAGTGAGCAATATTCTTCCTTCAATAACTCCTATAAACTTTAAATGCATGGAGAATGCTGCACTTTTGATAGAAAACTATCTTGAAGAAGTAAAGAAAGAAATTTAAAAACTGCCGGTAACAAATTATGTATCGAGAAACTTGTTAGAATATTGAAATCATCGAGGAAGATGGATAGAGAAATTATGCTTGTCGGAATGAATCTTGAATGCCATACACTAGATCATGCTTGTGCAGATTTATTAAAGAACAGTCATTTAAAAGTAATAAATGTTAGTGTTCCTGAGATTACTGCATTCGGTAATGATTATTCCTATCCGCATAACCTGAAGGAGCTCCTTTTAAGGAGAAAATTCGGAAAAGGAAGTGTATTGATAGGCATACAAATTGGCGGGAAAAGTCATAACAAAGGAAATGATCTTTGAATCATAAGTAAATAGTGAAAAAGTCCTTCAATCAAAAGGGCTTCAAGCTTTTATTGTATTGCGAAAAAGTGAGTACCTTTTTTAGCTTTTTGTATCTTTTGAAATGATCAGGGATGTACTGGAAAAAGGGTTAACAAAGGAAATAAGATAGGCATATTCAAAAAAGGGGCTGTTGCAAAACACGCCTTAACAGCATTGCAAAGCAAAAAACAGCATGTAATTACAGCTAACACTGCAATTACATGCTGTTTTTTGTTATAATAAATTTAAATGGCATATTTGTCAATTAAACAAACTTTTTGGGGATTATATACGTATACTTTATAATGACATTCAGGTGTTTGAAAGGGAACGACAGGAATATTCTTGTGAATACATAAGGAATACTTTAAAAATTCAAAGAGATGGTGAAAATGAAACTTTTCAGAAAACTATTATTTCACAGAGTTGCATTTGTATTTATTGCCCTAACCATACAAGTTTTGGCTATAATAGGTGTGATACTTAAATTTAATAATTACTTTGTTTATTTCTATGCATTAAGTCTGCTTTTAAGTATGGTTGAAGTGTTGTGGATAATAAACAAGCAGATCAACCCTGTATACAAGACTGTATGGATTATACCCATTCTGCTGTTCCCGATTTTCGGCGGGTTATTTTATTTGTTTTTTAACGGTAACAGGCTGAGAAACCGCCAAAAACTTAAAATGAAGTCTGTGGACGAAAAAATGCGGACTGTATTGGTACCCGCACGATTTACACAGGATTCAATGAGATTGCAAAACGAATATGCATTAAGCCAGTCAAAATACATCAGTGATTATGCCTGCTGTCCGCCATACGGCAATACTGTGACACAATACTTTCCGGATGGAGAAATGACGTTTGAGCATCTTATAAAGGAGTTAAAGAAAGCTGAACGCTATATATTCATGGAGTATTTTATTATTGAGGAAGGTGAAATGTGGGATAGTATACTTGAAATCTTAAAAGAAAAGGCATCAATAGGTGTTGATGTTCGGGTTATATATGATGATATAGGCTCTCTGCTCACTTTACCATATAGATATGATAAAAAGCTTGAAGCTATGGGGATAAAGTGCTGCGTTTTCAATCCGTTGATTCCATTGCTGTCTCTAAAGCTCAACAATCGTGATCACCGAAAGATTGCAGTAATTGACGGTCATACCGGCTTCACCGGCGGGATTAATTTAGCCGATGAATATATAAATAAAATCCAAAAGTACGGCCATTGGAAAGATTCGGCGATAATGATAAAAGGTGATGCCGTATGGAGTCTGACAGTAATATTTCTGTCCATGTGGGATTATATAAGGGGAATAGACGAGGACTTTACCCGATTTAAGTATAATACCGCAAATGTCAATTCAATAGATATTGACGGGTATGTTCAGCCGTTTACCGATAATCCTTTAGATGGTGAAGCCGTTGGAGAAACGGTTTATCTAAACCTGATTTATAAAGCAAAGAAATATGTTTATATTACATCGCCATACCTTATAATTGATAATGAGATGATAATGGCATTGTCTTCGGCTACTAAAGGAGGCATTGATGTCCGTATAATTACTCCGTATTACAGCGATAAATGGGTTGTTCATGAGGTTACCAGGTCTCACTATAATGTCCTTATTGAGAGCGGAGTAAAGATTTATGAATATCTTCCGGGATTCATCCATTCCAAAACATATGTGGTAGATGATGAATACGGTGTTGTAGGCAGTATAAACATGGACTTCAGAAGCCTGTACATGCATTTTGAATGCGGTATATGGATGTATAATTCAAGCAGCATCAAGGATATGAGGGAAGATTTTTATAATACTTTGAAACTGTGCAAGCAGATAAGCATGGAAGATTTAAGAGGGATCAGATGGTACAGAAAACTACTTCGGATTATATTGCGGGTATTTGCCCCTTTGATGTAATATATAATTTAAGTATATAAATATTTTTTAAGGAGTGTTTCAAATGAATGGCATCAGAAGATTTATGGCGGGAAGGTATGGAATTGATCAGCTTTCTATCGCCATTTTCATGCTCTCGGCTTTATTATCGTTAATTGCAGGCATATTAAGGCTGCCTGTTTTATCTTATATAGGCAATGCTCCGTTACTGATAATTATTTACAGAACCATGTCCAAAAATATTGAAAAGCGCAGAATGGAAAATTATAAATTCTCAATGCTCATGAGCCCGGTTTATTCATGGCTTTTAAAGACAAGGAAACGTATTTCGGACTCAAAAACTCATAAATATTTCAGGTGTCCAAACTGCAAAGCAGAATTAAGAGTTCCAAAAGGAAAAGGAAATATTGTTGTCACCTGTCCGAAGTGCAGAACGGAATTCAAAAGAAAAACATAAAAAGATTCGGTGATGGAGGTATATTATGAAAAGGTCAATGATGCAAATTTATGTATTAGGAAAAGGGAAAGCTATAGGAGTTTTTTTACTACAAAAGGTATAATGCCCGGGCAAATGCAAATTAGTGGTATGGTTAAAGAAAATTATATTGAAGAAGGTGACAGTGCACGTGGCTAAACAGAAAAACAACGAGTTATACTACTTCCCGGAGCGGCTGACAAAGCGGCTGGACAGGATGCTGGACTATCCCCTGACCCTTGTGGAATCACCCTCCGGGGCAGGAAAGACAACAGCTGTCCGCGAATATATGTCGGAAAAGCTTCCACGCCGCGTGAACCAATATTGGTACACGGCCATTGGTGAAACGGCAGTAAGGGCATGGGAGCATATCTGTGCACTTATAGCCCATGTTGATAATAACACTGCGTCTGCTCTGACACAGCTTGGAGTACCATCCTATGACACGCTGGGAGATGTGGCACGCCTGATGCAGAATTGCCGTTGCGATGTAGAAACGGTTCTGGTAATCGATAACTATCAGATGATTGACAGCAGCATTCCTCGGGAAATCATCAGTGCTTTGTCTTACAGTGGAAGCCCCCTTTTTCACATTGTTATCATTACTCAGGAGTTGTACATAGGATCTTTTTACAGCACCCATAATCATAGAATTTTGACTGTCGGAAAAGAGGAATTGTTTTTTGAACGGGCAGATATTGATGAGTTTTTCCGCCAAGCCGGATTCCTCCTTTCCCCCACAGATCTTGAAAGCATCACTCGCTATACGGAGGGCTGGGTGGCAGCGCTCCAGCTTCAGATGATTACTTATCGCGATACAGGCGGTTTTGAGAGTGCTACCAACATAATGCCCTTAGTCCGGTCGGCCATCTGGAACCGTCTGGATGGGGATG
>JAEZNF010000558.1 GCA_023441845.1 Bacillota bacterium
GTTTTACTCTTACTATCGCCTGAATTACCCATTTCAATAAATACCGACACAAGTAAAATAATGGCTATACCCGCTGCAATGGCCAGCCCTCTTTTAGATTTCAGAATGTTATTCCCCATAAAATCCCCACCTTCTAAGTATTTGATAAATAGATATTATCAGTAGATTGTGAAGATTTTATGGAGAAACCTATTTAAGAAAGTAGAGAGTTTAAATGTTTTGTTTATCTATAACTTGCCGAAAAACAAATAAAGCCGGAACTCAATAGTTCCGGCTTTATTTGTTAATATATTAATATGAAATTTTAATAACCCTGCATGATAACATTTCCAACCTGCTGTACCTGATAATCGGTTACCATCGTACCATCCCAACATGCAACCAGTGTACCGTCGATACCACCTATCAGAGCAGGTGTGTTTTGCATGTAAACAGTTGTTTCTTGCTTCTTAAGTACTTTTAGACCTATTCGCGCAACTATTCCTGATGGTTCATCAATTCCTCCGGCATAGTATTGCCGCCAATACATATACATTCTCATTACATCAATAGTACCGTTTACGCTGTCAAAACTAGCCCATTCAATCGGCATATATTGGCTGTTTAATAAAAGATCGCTTCTTAATGCATTAGTGTCGTAAGGATATTTATTTATACTCGCCGGATACGGTACTCCTGTATCAGGGTCAACAGCCTGAAATACTTCAGGATCATAATTTATATGGAATTGTAAACCATTAAATCCGGTAATATTATCTACACTTACAGTAGCTGTAATAATTTCACCTACATTTGCATCATTTTTGTCAAAACTTAAAGTAACTTCTTTTCCACTGACGGCGCTTACCTGAACAAAATTACATAAAACAATTGATGCAACTAAAAGAAATAAGCATACTGACTTTAATGTCCTTTTCATAATAATTCCTCCTGATTAATTATTTTGATTCATAATACTTATAAAGTAACCCCAACAAGATTTTGTGTATTAGGTTACCTGGCGAAAATTCACCCTCTGTTTAGCTGATCCATGGATAATCGTTGCAACGATTTATAATTTCCCTATGCTTTAAATCCCCTTCTATATATATATTCCTTTAATGTGACATTTTTAGGGGTAGACTTTATATATTTTTTTGTGAAATTCACAAAAAATTTTTAACATTATGAAATTTACCCTTTATTAACACTTTACAAAAATAATATAATATAATACCAATTTTGCAAACCGAATTACAGAATTTATTATTGTCAATTACAGGTCAGTTTGAGAAGTCGGCAATATAAAGAAACCTGTATCATAATCCCAATAGTGCCTGTATGTGAGGGAATAATTACAAACACATATATTACGAGCTTATTTATAAAATACCATTGTAAAATAACTTGTTGTACTTGTGCTTTGCTGTTTGGATATCCTTGCAGAATTATCATGTCCGAGAATATCGGATTTTGTGGCTCCTATCCCGTCCATGATGGTAAGAAACGTCATTAATGAAGGTGGAGAGTCCAAATTATCATTGGACATTCTGGATATGGCATTTAAATTCCTTTCTTGTATTGCCTTAAGGGTAATTTCATCCATTTTATCGGCTTTCTCAGGCGTAAGGTAGTGAGAAAAGTCAATTGACGCTATCATTAAGTAATCCTTATCACTCATCTTTTTATTAATGATCCTTCCGAGATTTTTGGAATTGGCCAGGCCGTAATTTCCGTGAATAATAAGAGGTATAATTTTAGAGTCGGGAAAGTAATATTTGATATACGGTATCAGTGAGGATACCGAGTGCTCTTCCTCCATAAGAGCAGGGTTTTCAGCGGCAAGACCTTCTTTAATAAAGCTCTCTATTATGTCTTTGGAAGAATTCAAAGTGCCAAAAGGCGTAGACCAGCTCTTTTTCGTTGTATTTATGCTTGATTTGCCTATTCTTTTATGATTTGGCGCAACAACAACAATATAATCATATTTATTCCCGGACAAAGCCTTAAAGAAGGAGGCTATCATACCGTCAGCCAGAAGATGGTGCGGTACGATTCCTCCCCTGATATTATTTGATTGAGGCTTTACATTTTCGGCAATCTTCAACGAAGCGGAAAAATCCTTTTCATTGTAATAAGCACATTTTATGCCTTCTTCAGGCAGCACATAGCTTTTTTTATCAGCCTGGCCGCTGCATGCAGCCAGGCTTAATATGGTAATAACCGTTATTATTATTTTAAACAAAACTTTTGTCATCGGAATACCTACTTATCTATTATAATCTTTGTTTTGTCTGTAAATCCTGCCGCATCGCTCATTGAATGCTTTATAACAGCATTATCTGCTGTAAACTCACCCGGCGAAACAGCTCTTGCAAAATATTCGATATTTTTGGGCTTCTCGCTGCTGTTCTTGGTGTAGTAAACGCTAAATACCACCTTCTGGCCATTTACCTCATCCGGATAGCTGTGAGTATCAACATAGGGTCTGCTTTCAACGTACTTAAGGCCGCAGGGTAAGACATCGGTTATCTCATAATAACCGTCAGGAGCAGCTTCTGAAAATTTCGGATACAATCTTACCGTTATCAAATCCGACTGTTTAAAATTATTGCCTGTTTTGTAGCCGGTAAAATAAGTTCTATCCAGGCTGACTATATTATTTTTTGCCTGCATGAATTCTTTTAACGGTCCCTTATAGCTTGACAGAACGGCAATATCTCCCTTTACGTCATAAAACCTGATTTTATTAAGGCTCTCCGCTGTGAGTAACAGTCTGTATCTCTCGGCATTCTTAAGGGCAACTTCGGTCTTTTTCCCATCCAGCTCATAAGTAAATTTTCCTGTATTTTTTGCATCAGGAATGGAATTTGATACAAAAACCATCTGCTCATAGTTTGTAATAAGGTCCTTGCCCGGGTTTTCCGCTATATAATTTAAGAGAGCCGTCTTTTCGGGTTTATTGAGCTTGCATGCAATAACCGAGCAAATAGACGTAGCCTTAATAACGGCATCCTTATTTCCCTTAATGTTAAAGTAAGACATGGCACCCATGTTCACCAAATTGCTTTTTACAATTTCATTATACAAAGCATCTGCTCCATTGTAATCTCCCAGTTCAGCCAAAGCCTGTATCAATAAAAGCTTTAGTTCCGCCTCCAGCTTCAAATCGGTTGAATTAAGAAGGCTTTTTATATCATTCAGTACAGGTTCATTTAATGAAGCCAATCCCAGGTACGCCGAAACTACATCTTCAAGCACTGAATCCTTATTATCAAGTATACCGTAGAAATACAGCCTCAGCCTAAGTTTGTCAAATTCATCTTTTGCAAGGGAGCTTATTTGGGCGGACACTAAAGGCTCGCTTGAACCATGCTTCAAAAGTGCTATCCCGCCATCCTCCTTCTGGTATCCTCTAAAATCAAATTCCTCATTCCAATAGTCTTCTTCATTGAAATACTTCTTCATCAAATCAGTTGCAAGCTTCCTGCAAAGCTTTTTGTCAACCCTGTCCCCCCATGTATATATAAGTGAATTCAGGGTCTGGTAATAAAGGGATGCATCCTTGTTGAAAAACTCAAGTGATGTAAGTGTTTTTCCCCCCTCAATTTTTAGGTTGTCGGAAAGCATATAGCTCTTGTTTTTTCCTGCCTCAAGTATATTCTCGACCACCTTGAAACTTCTTTTAACGGCATCGCTGTGAGTACCCGATTTTGCTTTTACAGTAACCGAGTAATCCCCGCGGGTTAAACTTCCAAAAGGTACTGAGGTGAACAGATTTGCTTTTCCGGAGGCATTAAAAGTTTTCTTCATTCCGTCGGTATTTTCCAGTAATATTTCATAATCGGTATTGTCTCCGCTTTTCAGCTCGGTTCCGTATGTCCTTACAGTTAAACAAGGACTGTCATTCTCCATGAATATGCTGTTAAACATTACATCAACGAAGAAAGGCAGCTTTACAGCAATATTTATCTTGCCTGAGCCTGCATTAAGGTCATCTGTAAGAGCCTGGTATGTTATTCTCCATGATGTGAGGTTATCGGGCAGCTTGAAGCTGGCCTTAGCCTTTCCGTCCTTACCTGTAGCAACCGTATCAAAAAAGGCATTGTCCTTAAATACCGCCCTTACTCCGGAATCGCCGCCTTCACCGCACTCGGCGCCTCCGAAGCGGTTCATATCCAGAGGAGCGTATGAGACATAGCTTGCCAGCTCACCGGAAGATACCGAAGCAGCATACAGTGAATAAAGAGTATCAACAGACTGGTTCTGCAACGCAAAGAAAGCCTCATCGACTACACTTAAATTTACTTCGGCAGCACACGGATCTCCGTTTTTATCCCTGACTTCAACTTCTATATTTGCGGTATCTCCAGGCTTATACTCATTTTTATCGGGTTTAACATTTATTTTAAGTTCTTTTTCGGTATAATCATACCTGATGTCCTTGCTTCCTGCTATGATAGTATTAATTCCGTCAAAATGAACCGCCTGTATATTTACATTCGGTATAAAATTGCTGTCCATATCAAAAGAAAGCTTTGAGTCACTTGATATATTGTATCCCAAAAGGCCGTTTTTTTGTTTCAGGAAAAGTGTCCTGGCTTTTGGTCCCGGCTTTAGTTCTTCTCCTCCGTATTGTATACCCAGCTTGATCTTTTCACCCTGTTTAAACGAGTCCTTCCCGCTCTCTTCAAAAATGTTATATCTTGTAAACTGCGAATTGTAATCATAATAATACTTTGAATACATATAGGAAGTTTCAACAATTTCTCTGTTTTTAGAGTCATAGCCGCTTACTTCAACATAATAGCACCTGTAC
>JAEZNF010000647.1 GCA_023441845.1 Bacillota bacterium
TATATGAAACGGGAGTACCATTCAGGTTATGATTATCTCATTTGTTCTTTATGTTTCAAAAAACGTAATTTTTGAAACGTAAAGAGCGGATTTTTACGTTGTCAAAAATTTCTGGGTTTTGCGCATAGAACCCCAGAATATTATTGATTTTGGGGTTGAAAAGCAGAATTTGGTATGATACTATGAAAAAGCAAATTCCTATCTCCCACCTCGTTGAAACGTGTAGAGGTAAGAAAATTTTTAAATAAAAAATTTTCTACCGAGGCATTATAATAATATTATTTAAAAGGAGAGGATATTTATGAAGAAAAGAAAGATCTCAAAGCCAATCATCGCTATATTGGCTGTCATTTCCATTATGTTTACCAGTCTGTTAGGATTAGGACTTCAAGTTGCTAATGCAGCATCAAACACTTCCGACGGAAAAATCACCGCCAATTTTGGTTCCCCTGAAATTGATGGTAAAATTGATGATGTATGGAATAAAGCTGAATTTGTTTCAGCAACAGCATCAGGTTCTAGCTCAATAAGTACAACAGCTAAATTTAAAACATTATGGGATGATAATGCACTCTATGTTTTAGCAGATGTTACTGATAGTGCACTAGATGTAACATCAGGAACAGTTTATAACAGAGACTGTGTTGAAATCTTCCTCGATGAAGGCAACAACGCTATAGAGAATATCTTTGATCTTGATGATACCCATTACAGAATCAGTTGTGAAAACAGTCTTTCTGCAGACCGTGGCAGTTTGGATCGGTTATATACTGAAGTAGTTAAAAAGAAAGATTCTTCCGGTAGGGTAACCGGTTATATTCTTGAAGCTAGAATTGCCCTTCAAAACCCAGCAAAGAATAACAATATTTACGGTCTTGAGTATCAGTTAAATGATGCTAATAAAGGAAACAGAACCGGTACTTTAAATGTATTCGATAGAACAAACAGTGCTTATTCAAGCCCAACCAAATTTGGTAAAGTTGTTCTTAGTGGGAAAAATGCTGACGACGTAATGGGCTTTAACAAATATGATTTATTGAAGATGGTTAATATCGCAAACGATATTCAATTAGTACGTTACACTGATGATACAGCAGCTAAAGTAAAAGAATTAGTTAATCAAGCAGATGCAACGATTGCTACTGGTGATCAAACCAAAGTTGATGAACTTTGTGCTTCTATCGATCAAGCCATTAAAGAACTTGTCCATAAAGATATCAAAGATGTAGATCCATCAATAACAAAAATCAAAGAGTTTAGAAGAATTCCAGCAGAATATACCACTGGATCGGATTATGATGATAAAACCAAGGGAACTGTTGTAAGAGATTACTACAACACGTTTGAGTATAGTGATGCCGGAGCACGAGGTCAAGCAGTTAAAAAAGATATGCTTGTATATCTTCCAGCTGGTTATAAAGCAGAAGATAAAAGCAAAAAATATAATGTATTATACTTAATTCATGGTACATCAGAGAATCAAAATACAGTATTTGGTGATGATGATGCAAATGTAACTACTGTAATGAAAAAAGTACTTGATAAGATGATTGCGAATGGTGAACTTGATCCAATGATCATTGTTACCCCTGGATATAAGGGTATGGAATCAGGAAGATTACAATATGAAATGATCAATGAGATATTACCTTTTATCGCTACGAAATATAATACTTATTCTGCATCAGGTTCTCAAGCTGATCTGAAAGCTGCAAGAAGTCATCGTGCAGTTGGTGGATTCTCTCAAGGAGCAGGATGTACATATACAATCATGAAGAATTGTTTTGATTACTTTAAGTATTATCTTCCAATAAGTGCCGGTCCGGGAAATGCTGATTTTACAAGTGTCGTAAAAGGTCGTGCAATGAACGATTACTATGTATTTGCAGCTACCGGTACTGATGATATTCTTTATAGCGCAATGGTAAATGCAATTCCAGCTCTGGCAAATCAGAGAGATTATACAGGTAAACCAATCTTCAATTACAATGCAGATCTATCACAAGGTAATTTATATATGCTAGTGTTACCAGGTGGTACGCACACATGGCAATGTGTAAATCAGTATTTGTATAACATGCTGCCAGATGTATTCTTTGCTGAAAAAGTTGTAAGTCCTGATATAAACGGAGATGGTGCTATTAATATGTCAGATGTAATGATTATTGCTGCTCATTTTAATACACGAAAGGGATCTACGGGGTATGATGGATCATGTGACTTAAATAGTGATAGTGCTGTAAACATGGCTGATGTTATGATTATTGCTGCCAAATTCAATACAACTGTGTAATGCAGCAGATAGTGAACATAAGGTAATAAGAAATAGATAAATAAATTTCAATAACAAGCGGAGCTGTCGCATTATAAAATTAGTGCACAGCTCCTTTTTAATGCAGAGGGATGTTGAAGTTTCAGTCAATAATAACTTAAAGCCAAATTCGAAGTATTAAACAAATAAGCCCCTGTAAAGCAGAGCCGGTTAGATTTAGGAATAAGCCTTTTTCTAACTGTCTATTTTACAGGGTCCATTTTATTTTGCAGCACTCCCCCTCATATCACCTCATATATCTTTCGGCATTCAGTTTACACCAAGCATACTTTGTACACAATCTTCAATGTAAAAACGAAATAATGGGTAATGCCAAAAATCCTAATACAGAAGGGCTTAAAGCTCACGTCCGAAACAAAAAGGATGCTGCTATTAAAAAAGTCGATATAGCCATTCAGAAACTTATTAAAGAGAAAGGCCGAATTAACTTCAACAGTGTTTCAATGGAATCAGGTGTTTCAAAAGCGTATCTCTATAACCATTCTGATGTGAGAGAACGTATTGAGACTCTTAGAAGACAGCAGGAAGGTTTACCTTCGCCAAAACAAGTCAAGCGAGAAATGACGGACACAAGCAAAGACGTACTGATTGCAGCCAAGAATAAGCGTATCAAAACGTTAGAAGATGAAAACAAACGGCTAAAGGCTGAATTGGCAACACTTAGAGGGAAATTATACGACAGAGCATAATAAGACAACAAGAAATGACTTTTGCTTTTTAAAATCATTTCTTGTTGTCTGCCGCGGAGGATTTTGGGGCCGAGCGTGGGCCCCAATAGTAATATCAATTATTACGAAAGGTAAAGTTAATTTTATATGTGGGCAATAATAACAATTCCTGCAAATGGAAGCTTATAAAAAATACACTTTAGGAAAATCTAAAAGTAACATTTTAAAATGGAGATGGTACTTTTGAAGAAAAAGTATGCTGTAATGTGTGTTTTAGTAGCAGCAATTGCATATCCACTCTTTTGCACTTTTATTTTTGGTAATAACTCTAAACAACAAAAGGTACTATACGACAGTAAACACATTGGGATTTTGGCAAATGGGTTGTCTAAAGCCTCAATATCACAGGTTGAATGGAATAAATTGTCTTGCCAAGAAAAGCTATCATTTTTAGAAAGATTAATTATGATTAACTATTCACCCCAGATTAAAGAAGCAGTTGACAATTATTATAAAGAACCAAGAGGCTTTGATTTAACAAAAATTGAAGATGTTAAAGTAGTAGCCCCCTATGAGTATGAAGTAAGAATACAAATATCAACTTATGTTGGAGCACATAACCCGCCCTATGGATTAGATGTGGTAACAATACGCTTTAAACATTTAAGCGATGGAAAAGCAGTTAATTATGAGCATAAAGGCGATAATTAATTCGCATTCTTTATAAAAGAATGAAAGTCATCAAGTAAATATCAACATTTTAAGGTCATAAAATGTAAATAGATTAGGTTAATTTTTAACGTTGTTTACATATAAACAACGTTAAAAACCTTTATTGTCAGGGATTCTTTCTAAATAGTTAAGATAAATGTCAGGATGCTCCCATTACCCCTTTAAGGTCTACAAGGTCTTTGGTTGATAATTCGGTATACTTTGAAATCAAGCTAATGTCCATTTTGTCAGCAAGCATCTTTTTTGCAACTTCAATCTTGGTACCAGTTTCTATAGACTATCTTCCCACATACTCTGAAAATATGTTTCCGCTAAGATTATTCCATGTCATTTCTGTCCCTTCTTTGATTTCAGCTGTAGCTCCCAACTTTTCCTCTTTTTTCGAAATCATAGTCGAAACCTCATCTGGCGTAATAAATGGTACCTTTGCCTCATCGAAGATTTCTTTATATATGCTGTTCGTATAAAGTTTCGCATCCTTGATTGGATTCATATTATCGTCATAAATATAAAATGTATAAAAGCACTCTTTATTGCCAACCTCAACTGAATTAGCCGCTTTTTTATTATCATTAAAACGTATGGTATCTAACTCAATTCCACCTGTTATTCCCTTTGTCTCCGCCACTTTAGGAATCTGCCCTAGCTTGTCTGACAAAGCAAGCTGATTGATATCAGTTTCACTTTCAATATATACAATTGGCTGCCAGTTACCATCTTTGTCAATTAGACCATAATCTTCACCAGAATTGCTAGCTCCATTACTACCATAAGATTGATAATATCCATATTCATTCATTTTTGTGTGACATCTAGCCCAAGTCTCATAACAATAACAAAGAGATAGTTTTCCATCGATATATTTTATGATATAAACAAGAGTGCTATCATCATCCATAGAATAAATGTCCATACCAGCTAAGCAAAGAACCAATTCGTTTACTCCATCCTTACCACAATCAATATAGCTATAATCTATAGATTTAATTTTCTTATTTGAAGAATATTCAAAATAATGCGCTGTAACAATGTCGAGTACTTCCGAAAGTGTATATTCACTTCCCTTTTTGTATAAAGCTTCCTCCATATCGCCCTCTGGCATAAAATGGTCAAAAGATACTTTCGTTTCATTTTTCAGAAATTTCTTGTAGGCTTCCATGGAATGTTCTTCTGTGTTGAGGTTTGGTTTTTTTAAAGATGTAACGGTTGGCACATTTGTCGGTGCAATTATTGATATTGTAGATGGTTCTATAGTATGTGTAATAGTTGGATCTACTGTAACAACCGAAGTCATTGGCGGTGAAGTAGTTAAGTTTTTAGGATTATAAACACTTTCCGATTTTTTACATTCATTAAGCATTAATAATAACGCAATAATTAAAATAATAATTGCCAATTTATTCTTTTTCACTTTAATCCTTCCTCCTCTTCATAGCCCCGCTCATATTTGCAGCCATGGACGGCTGTAATTCTTCCCCCGCCCCGATGTCATTAAACGAAACATGTCGTTTATACATTGTAATTTATTGCATTAACGACATTGATATATGTAGACTATCAAGTAAATATATTATAATTATAACATTTCAATCTAATAATCTCTACTTGCTCTAAATGGATACAATCTGGTAACCGGATTTACGGTACCTATAACCAGCATAGCATCTCAGATATTTTCTGCTGATTTCTAGGAGAAAATTTCCAATCCTCATGTTGTACATTTTATTTATGACAGATGAATTATTAAGGTTGACAAAAATAAGATAACTCGTAAAATGAATCCTTTCCTAAATGAATGCAGTATCTATTGGCAAGGTTCTTTAAATCTCTTGAAGTATCTAACTCTATCCAATCATCAATAGAACCTCTAAAACAATACCTTTGAATTTCAAATTCTCTGGTTTTTTCATCAATCAAAACAAATCTCATAAGTGCTTGATATAATCCACATCCATCCGAGATATAAATTGTTATTATTTTCTTCTTTACTTCGACCTTAGAGTTTATTCCTTTTGGGATACAACTTTTTACTACGTTTATTTCCGCATCAGTAATAATCTGAGGATATATTTTACGCAAAAAAACAAGCCCATCTGGATTTTCGTATATTTCATATCCTTTCGGAATCTCATCAAGTATTTTCCCTTTTATGTCTTTAGAGAAAAAATATTTTGGAGCACCTTTCTTAGTTATACCTTGATTCAAAAAGTATCTATAACCCTTGTAATTAATGTATTCAATCATTTCAAATACCTCTTTCAGCTTTCAACTATTTATTAAAACAATAATACTCATTCATAAGTATAACCCTTATATGGGTATGCAAAAAATGGCAGTCCGGCTGCACTATACCTATAACCGGGATATGGTGTTAACCTACAACTTTAACATATGCATTTTGAACAAAAATGTACTTTCCACTTTTGTATCGCAAATTCCAAATTGTTAGTCCAGAAATAGTGGCCATTCTTGTTTTTATTTTTTATTGGTTAATACTTTTTTCTCGAAGTTTTCATATTTAATTGCACTACAACCAGTTATAGGTACGTAAGCGTCAAACTGTTTCCACATTCCAATAGCTTTTTTTATATGAGATAATTTCCTCAAAAATAAGACAGGAGGAAATTAGTATTATGGCAAAAGAGGGATTAAAAGAACTAAGAAATGAAT
>JAEZNF010000011.1 GCA_023441845.1 Bacillota bacterium
CTATTGGAATGTCGGGGATATGCTTGAATAATTCAAGGCTGCAATTAATAAAAGTTTTAACTCATGGAATGTCATGAGTTAAAACTTTTATTGATTCTTTGAGTACTAGCAACACATCATTTTATAGTTAATTTAATGTGTTACGAATCTACTTCCTTGATGTTGTGTAGCAGAGGCGGGCATTACGGCGCAGCGGAATGACCAGACCTGAATTTTTACTCGTTACAGACCACTAAGTAGCGAATCATAACCGGTTTAAATATGCGGTCAGTTACTATTTTCAAAGGTGAAGCATTTGAAACGTTACAGAACCAAAAGTGGAAATGTGTTCTTACTTAGCGTGCAATGGGAAAAGTGGCTTTATACTGAGGGGTGTTAAAAATGCCACTTTCCGATATTCGTATTAGCCTTCAAACCATTACCTAGGAGTTCCAAGTAATGGTTTCTATTTATATTTACGGCACCTAAGGATTCAAGATGCTTTGAAAAAACCTGGCAGTCTATCATTGAAAAATCCATCCTGTTTACCAGCTCTATCAACGCAGTTTTAGATGCATTATCCATTAAAGAAAACATTGACTCTCCAAAGAAACAACTGCCCAGACAAATGCCGTAAAAACCGCCAACGAGGGTATTGTTGTACCATGTTTCTACAGAATGTGCAAAGCCGAGTTTATGAAGTGCACAATAACTTTCAATCATTTCGTTTGTTATCCATGTATCTCCTGAACGGATTGCAGCGCAAGATGTTATAACGTCCCTGAATGCTGTGTCAAATTTAACTTCATAAATCTTTTTCCTGAGGAATTTGCGCATGGAAGAAGAAACTCTTAAATCCTTCGGAAAAAGGATAAACCTTGGGTCCGGAGACCACCATAGTATAGGATCTTCTTCATTATACCAGGGAAAAATTCCATTATTATATGCAAGGAGGAGACGTTCACAGGACAGGTCTCCTCCTACAGCTAAAAGTCCGTCTTCCCTTGCGTATGAAGGATGAGGGAAAGCCAACTCTTCCGACAATCTGAAAACAGGCATTTTAATCACCTCGATTAAGGTAATGGGACACTACTCTACTGCGATGTATATATTGCCGTCCCTGATATCAACCAAAGCCGAACCGCCGTTTGAAAGCTTGCCGAACAAAACTTCGTCAACGAAGTATGTTTTGATTTTATCCTGAACAACGCGGAATATTTCTCTTGCTCCGTATACCGATGACAGTCCCTTTCCTGCAATCCAATTGTAGCACTCATCGGTGACCTTAAGAGAGATGTTCTTCGAGGAGAGTTTTTCCTCGAACTGCTGTACTGCTTTTTTAGCAATCAGCAGGGCCATTTCTTCATTTATGTGGTTAAACAGAACAATCTCGTCCAGCCTGTTTCTGAATTCAGGAAGGAATATGCGCTCAACTTCTTTTATAATAGAGCTTCTGTCTATAGTAACCTTCTCGAAACCTATAAGCGTTTTGCCCACGTCCTTGGCTCCGGCATTTGATGTCATTATGAGTATGACATTCCTGAAATCGGACCTTCTTCCGGTGTTGTCGGTTAAGGTGGCATAATCCATAATCTGCAGTAAAATATTATATATATCAGGGTGAGCTTTTTCTACCTCATCAAGTAAAAGCACACAGTAAGGTGTTTTTCTTATTGCATCTGTCAAAAGGCCGCCTTCTTCATAGCCGACATATCCCGGCGGCGCGCCTATAAGACGTGCCACAGTATGTTTTTCCTGGTATTCGCTCATATCAAAGCGAATTAAAGGTATCCCAAGAAACTTTGACAATTGTTTGGATATCTCGGTTTTTCCTACGCCCGTAGGACCGACAAATAACAGGGATGAAACAGGTTTTTCGCTCTCGTTGAACCCGGCACGGGACCTCTTTATAGCCCTTACGACCGTGTCTATTGCCTTATCCTGCCCGAATATTTCTTTCTTCAGCGATGTATCAAGATATCTTAGCTGGTTTATTTCATTGCTCGATACGCTTTTCTCGGGGATTTTGGCAATTTGCGATATGATCCTTTCGATATCCTTCTCGTGTATAGTAATTTCTTCGTCGCTATCGGCATGGAGACGGGCATATGCTCCGGCCTCATCAATCAAGTCTATGGCTTTATCGGGAAGGTGCCTGTCGTTAATATACTTGGCAGACAGTTCAGCGGCACACCGGAGTGCCTTATCCGTATATTTGACACTATGGAAGCCTTCATATTTGTCACGGATACCTGAAAGTATAAGATAGGTATCTTCAACTGATGGCTCGGGGATTTCTATTTTTTGAAACCTTCTTGACAAAGCCCTGTCCTTATCAAAGTACTTTTTATACTCATCGTAGGTTGTGGAACCTATAAACCTCAATTTTCCTGATGTCAGAAAAGGCTTAAGAATGTTTGAGGCGTCCATTGAACCGCCTGATACGGCTCCTGCGCCAACGATAGTATGAATTTCATCAATAAAAACTATGGCCTTTCCCTGGTTTTCTATTTCAATCAGCACCTTTTTAACACGCTCTTCAAAATCGCCCCTATATTTTGTTCCTGCTAATAGTGTACCCATATCTATGCGATATATTTTATAGTCTCTAAGAGTTCTAGGAACCCTTTTTTCTGCTATCAAGGTAGCCAGTCCCTCTGTAATTGCAGTCTTTCCAACGCCCGGTTCACCAACGTGAACCGGATTGTTTTTTAACCTTCTTGAGAGAACCTGTATAGTTCTTTCAATTATGTCTTCTCTCCCGATCAAGGGATCAATCTCTCCGTTTTGCGCTTTTTCAACAAGCTCCACCGAAAAATTATCCAGCAGTTTCTTTCTTTTATCAGCACGATTTTCTTCGTATTCATCGTCCTCTTCGTTATTTTGCTCCGAAATCAGACTTCTTTGATTAATCCTGGATTCGCCGTGAGATATATATTTTAAAACATCGAGTCTTGAAATACCGTTTTTTTGCAAAATATAATTTGCATAGGAGTCTTTAAGCTCAAACATGGCTACCAGT
Source organism: Bacillota bacterium (assembly GCA_023441845.1). Lineage (GTDB taxonomy): Bacteria > Bacillota > Clostridia > Acetivibrionales > DSM-2933 > JAEZNF01. Next base: position 3,002 of record JAEZNF010000011.1, read on the forward strand.
ATGTCACCGATTTTAATGACATCTCTTCCGGAGGATGCTATATGGTAGGCAGCTGATTGGACAATAGTGTCAACCCCCAGCGAAGCTTCGGGATCTACATTTTCAACTGTATCAAGGTTTTCCTTAAAGTACTGTATCAGGTCTTCTTTTAAGGATTCTACATCTCCGCTGCAGTTCTCGATAATATCTTTTCCTTCATCAAAAAAGAGAGAGGAGTATAGTAAATGTTC
>JAEZNF010000102.1 GCA_023441845.1 Bacillota bacterium
TACATCGGCTGCTTTTTCTTCATCAAGGGATGTGAAAATTTCCATCTGGGTTTTGCTGTCCATATCCTCGATAATATCGGCAAGGTCTGAAGGGTGAAGCATCGAAAGCTTGGAATATGCTTTTGAAAGCTTTATGCCTTTAGTTGAAAAGTCAATTGTTTCAACTTCATCCCAAAGAATCAGCTTGCTCGGCACGCTTTTTGAAAATGGTTTTAATACTTTCTTTATGGGCTTTGCAGCACCCAGTCTTCTTAAAATACCTTCAATACCTACATCAACAGCCACCAGTAGAATACCGGAAGCTAGAATCGCCATCCTGAGGTCGTTAACCCTTACAAGCTTCCTTCCGTCCATGTCAACTATTTGCTTATCCAGTATGTGTTTTACCAAATATAGAGTATTTTCCGCCACCAATATTTCAATTTCCGAAATACAGCTGCATTCGATTACATACTGGCCCTTGTCTTTTAGAATGGTAAAGTATGAGAAATTCAATATCTTTGATTGTCCGCCTATCTTAACCTTAGCGGCAACAATTTTAGGTCTTATGAAATTAACGTCAACAATGATATCCTGAAGTTTACCTATAACTTCATTATTTTTAGAAACAACCTTATTGCCCAAAATGCGGCTCAAATAAAAAGTTGATACTGTAGTCACAGCACATCCCTCCATACTGAATTTCCCGGGAGGGATGCATACTGTTTAACTTAAACGGAGCTCCTCCCCGGAATTTTGATAATATTTTTTTTATTACCCACAGGGTCCGCGTCCATTTAAATGCTCATCTCCTTAATTGACAATTTATTTTCACGTCACATAAATAAAAGCCCTCACCAAAACCTGAGCGTGGTGAAAGCCTGATTACCCTGTCACTCCCGTCCAAGTTTTGGCACTACAAGGCGGTGAAGTTGCATTAGGTTAAGCCTTGTTATTCGGCTAAACCTGCTGACCAGCTCAGATTGTCTCCAACCTTTTGCGGCAGCAACCCATATCCGTGCAGTAACCTCACCTACCGAGATTTTTGTTAAACGTTTTAACTCCAAATGCTATTCTAACACTTTAGGGGATACTTATCAACCATAATTTATTAATTTTTTCATTTATTATTGATTCTATTAGCCTAGCTTGTTATTTCTCCTGTTATTATAGAATATGAGGTATATACATGTACACGTTCCATAATTTGTATACGTAAAAATAAAGTTCTTGTGTTGTTTAAATTTTTTATTAATCTCATTGCTCCATTAACCGATATATATTGTGCAAATTAAATTTTAAGGAGAATTACAATGATTCGTGGTCTTTACACATCAGGCTGGAGCATGATGGCCAACAGCAAGAAGCTGGATGTCATATCGAACAATCTGGCTAATGCGGATACCAATGGATATAAAAAGGATACGGTAGTTTTTCAGACATTTCCGGAGATGCTTACAAAGAGGATTAATGATACGGTAAGCCCTACAAATCCTTCGGGTAATGTGGGAAATATGCAGCTCGGAAGTGATATCGGAGAGATATTCACCTACTATGAAGCGGGAAAATTAGTGAAAACGGACAGCAGCTTAGATATGTCAATTGAGAACTCCAATTCGGCTTTCTTTACAGTAGGTATTCCTGATGAAGAAGGCAACATTAATGAATGTTATACAAGGGACGGGTCGTTTACATTAAATGCAAATCATCAGCTCGTAACCAAGGAGGGTTACCTGGTAATGGGTGAGAACGGTCCCATAAGTCTGGAAGGCGAAGACTTTTCGGTAAAAGACGACGGAACGATTGTTAGTAACGGTAAAGCCGTAGATAAATTGGCAATAAAGGATTTTGTTGATACGAAAGCCCTCAGAAAGAGGGGAGAAAACCTTGTTGAGAAGACAGACGAGGCTGAGGAGCAGGAATTCAAGGGTGTTGTATCCCAGGGATTTTTAGAAGGCTCCAACGTAAATATTGTTAAGGAAATGGTTGATATGATTACAGTTATGAGATCGTATGAAGCAAATCAAAAACTTCTCCAATTCCATGACAATACACTGGACAAACTGGTTAATCAAGTCGGAAGTTTAAGATAGGAGGAACTTAAATTATGATGAGAGCGCTTTGGACCGCAGGCGGTGGTATGATTGCCCAACAGTATAATGTTGATGTAATATCGAATAACCTTGCAAATGTAAATACAACAGGATATAAGAAGGAAAGGGCGGAATTCAAAGACCTTCTTTATGAGACTACCCAAAGAGCGTATATGCTTGACGGCAGCGGTAAGCCTGTGAATCTGCAGGTAGGGCATGGAACAACGGTAGTGGCAACGGTAAAACATTATAGTCCGGGTAATCTTGAAAAGACTGATAACATATTGGATTTTGCTATCGACGGGGATGGGTTCTTTACTGTTATGGGGCCTACAGGAGAGCCTGAGTATACCAGGGACGGAAGCTTTAAGCTAAGTTATACAGAGGAGGGAAATGTACTTACCACTGCGGAAGGGTTTCCTGTACTCGACGAAGCTGGGGATAGAATTGTATTAACTATTGATCCGTCAATACTCAATGTTT
>JAEZNF010000108.1 GCA_023441845.1 Bacillota bacterium
CATTTGACTATTACATTAAACTTCTTGAAAAAGAAATTAATTTTGTTTACATAGTTGTGAAAATAGCAGGGAAGTCCTGGTAGGGGATGTGCGTGTGACAAAAAAGACACTTCCGATGATACGGCAAAGGCTTGGAATGGTTTTTCAGGACCCGGACAACCAGTTGTTTATGACTTCGGTATATGATGATGTTGCCTTCGGACCCCGGAATTACAAGCTTGATGAAATAGAAGTTGAGAACCGCGTAATGAAGGCTTTAGAAACGGTGGGAATACCTCATTTGAAAGACAGAGAGCCTTTTAAACTTTCAGGCGGAGAGAAGCGGTGCGCCGCGATTGCGACCGTCCTTTCGATGCAGCCCGATATATTGATTATGGATGAGCCCACATCGGCGCTGGACCCCAAATCCAGGCGGCGGGTAATAGAATTGCTTAAAGGCTTTGAGCATACCAGGATAATTACCAGCCATGACCTGGATATGGTTCTTGAAACCTGTAAAAGGGTTATAGTTATAAAAGACGGCGCTATAGCTGCGGATGGGGCAGCGGCAGAGATTTTATCCGATGCACGTTTAATGGATGAGTGCGGGCTGGAAGTTCCGTTTTCGCTTCGGAATTGTCCTGTTTGCGGTTCAATAAAATATGGCCCGAACCGGGATTGAGGCTGAAATTATTGCATAATGAATCTAATGATAATAATAACAAGGAGTGTGTAACATGTGTGAGGCAAATGTTTATTTGATCGACAAAGAAGGAAATGAAAGAATGCTTTTGGAATCGGTGGATAAAATTATTCCTCTGGACGGTTCTATTGAGCTTGAGAATATTTTTAGCCAGAGAACGACTGTAAAGGCAAAAATAAAGGAAATGTCTCTGGTAGAGCACAGGATTGTCCTGGAGGAGAATAGCTGAGATGCACGTTGATTTGTTTATTTATGGAATTACAGATAACGCATCATAAGCTTTTTGTAAAATGCGTTATCTGTAACATATCGCAGCTAAGCCGAATGTTTCAAAGTATGAAAATCGCAGCTAATAATACGGAACTTTTATCTCGAAAAGTGTCTTATACCGCTTATGCTATAAGACTTTCAAGACAAAAGTTTGCCGGATAAACAAACTTTTTGAGTTGAACCTAAATTATTAAAGCAGCTTACCTTTCCCGGCTTTTATTGCAAGGGGGCCTGGAAGTTCTGTGATTGCTGCTCTATAATTGTCTGCTTTCCTTTCTCGGTATATTCTGCTTCTTTGGGGCAAAGCATATAAAGCAGCTGCTGCAATTCGCCGACATGCTTTCTTTCTTCATCCGCAATGTGATAAAGAACCTTTTTCACTCTTTCGTCATTAGTTGCTGTGGCATGAGCCTCATATCCGATAATGGCTTCAATTTCACCTGCAATATCAACACGAAGGGCCTGGGCCAGTTCCTCGTTGGACAATTGCCTCGGAATATTTGCAATAAAAGGGTTTCCTAATAATGCCATCAATAACACATCCTTTTTATTTGTTTTAAATATTTTTTGTATATAATAAATTTATATGCATTGGACAAGTTGTATGAATGACTATAAATGTTCTGTAGATTACGGTAATAATACTATTCAGGCCTTTTCGACGGCACTAAGCCTTTATTTGGACAGCACTCCTTTAAAATTTTGTGTTCTTGACAATTTTCAAACAAAGTAATACTATGTTTATATAATGACAGACAATAAGGAGGAATGTTTGGTGGGAAATGAGTTTGAAAAATTGTTGGGATCCTCTATTGCAGATATTAAAAAGGGCTATACTGAAGAAGACGAAAGTTATATATGCCTTCTGTGCGGCAGGAGTATAGAAAAGGGAGTTGTATACCGGTGCGAAGAACAGCTTTACGAAGCTGAAAAATATATGAAGATTCATATAGGTAAGGAGCACGGGTCTGTATTTGAGTATTTAATTGGACTGGATAAAAAGGTTACGGGACTGTCGGATCATCAGAGCAGCTTGATGAAACTTTTTTATCAGGGTATGAGTGATGCTGGGATACAAAAGGAAATGGACATAGGAAGCAGCTCTACAGTGAGGAATCACCGATTTGTTTTAAAGGAAAAAGAAAAGCAGGCAAAGCTGTTTTTGGTGTTAATGGAGCTTTTAAGGGAGAACGGTAAAAAAGAATCCACTTATGTAAAACCCCATAAGACGGCAAAGATGGTAGATGACAGGTATAAGGTTACCACTCTGGAAAAGGAAAAGATACTTAAGAAGTATTTTTCAAAGGGTTTGAACGGGCCGATTACCACCTTTCACATGAAGGAAAAGAGCAAGCTTGTGGTTTTGGGCCAGATAGTAAATAGGTTTAAGCCTAAAAAAATATACAGCGAAAAGGAAGTCAATGAAATACTTAAGACTGCCAATGAGGACTTTGTGACACTGAGAAGATACCTTATAGAGTATGGCTTTATGACCAGAAAGGCTGACGGCAGCCAGTATTGGATAGTTGAGGCTCCAGACGTGAAGGAGGAAAAAGATATGGACCGTAAAAAAGAATTGATTAAGCAGTACAAGGAGATGAAAATTGAAGCAGGGGTTTACCAAATAAAAAATACGGTAAACGGTAAGGTTTTTATCGCTTCACCGCCAACCCTTAAGACTATACACGGCCGGCTTCCCATGCTGCGCGGCGGAAGCCATTTCAACAAGAAGCTGCAGCAGGAATGGAATGAATACGGTGAAAACGCATTTGTTATTGAGGTGCTTGAGGTGTTGGAAGAGCCTGAAGAAGGCTTTTTTGACAAGAAGGACGAACTCAAGAGGCTTGAGAAGAAATGGATGGAAAAGCTTCAGCCGTTTGGTGAAAACGGATACAACACTGAGAGCACAAGATAAGCTTTGACCATATAGTATATTGAATGGAACTATTTATACCGGATTGCATTAATCATACTATGCTTGTTTCATGTATGTCCGCGGCATGATGCTCTGGAGATGCTATGTATAGGC
>JAEZNF010000149.1 GCA_023441845.1 Bacillota bacterium
CTCCTGTTAAAGGTAAAAATACTGCTACTCCGCCGGTTCCCATTGTTACTTCCGGTGTACCGGCAAAAGAAACAATTCCAAGTCCGGTGATTTTGCCGTCTCATAGTCAAAATAATTTATCTAAAAAGGGATTAATAGCCTGGTATAGATTTGATGAATCCGGCGGCACAGATGTAATGGATTCTTCAGGAAACGGACATAACGCTGTTTTACATGACAATGCTTCGTTTACTCCTTGCCGGACAGGAAATGCATTAAAGCTTACCGGACAGGGCGGATATGTTAAATTGCCCGACGGAATACTAAGGTCAGTAAAGGATGTTACCATTACGACATGGGTGAAAATCAACACTGAAGACAAGTTTTTAAAGATTTTTGATTTTGGCAAGTGGACAAACAGTTATATGTATCTGACACCAAGGAATAACGGTACAAATTGTTTGAGATTCGGAATTTCAAACAGCGGGTTCCTGAATGAAAGTGGTGTAGATGGATGTTCAAGCCTTCCTGCCGGTGTATGGAAGCATGTGGCAGTTACCATTTCGGGTAAGGTGGGGGTTATATACGTTAATGGAATTGAAAACGGAAGAAACAGTAAGATGGATGTAGATATGGCCCTCCTCGCAAACAGTTTCAACAATTTTATAGGTAATTCCCGCGGTGACAATAATAATGCCACAACAGGGCAGTTTGACGATTTCCGCATATATGACAGGGCATTAAGCCAATCTGAAATAAAGTCAATTTTTAACGAGGCCAATCCCGGCGGAACTCCGGAGCCTGTTAATGCATTTGACAGGATAGAAGCTGAAAATTTCGACTCAAGATACGGCTCGGTCAGGAATGATGCTGCAAATGCAGATGGTGATTATATTGGATGGATACAAAACGGAGACTATATAGTTTTTAATGATGTGGATTTTGGAAGCGGAGCCGATAAACTTGAAATAAGGGCTTCAAGTGCGGGTCATGGCGGAAAGGTTGAAGTAATGACGGACAATGTTAAAAGCCCACCTGCAGGGGTAGCAACCATAACCAATACAGGATCATGGGAGAGCTGGAAAACCATAACATGCAGCATAGACCGTATAAACGGCAGGCACAAATTAATTCTGAAATTCACAGGTGATGACGGTATTTTGTACAAAATCAACTGGTTTAAATTCTATTAGAACAGCCGAAAGGTGCAAATAAAAATTACAGCGAGGGATACCAAATTCGATAAAACTTCGTAAATATATAAAAAGAAAATGAATATTATTTTCACTATTCCCATTTATACCTGGTATTTCAATACAGCAAATTTGAATGCAGTTTTTTATGTGTCAATATACTAAATGGAGGTGAAAGCTTAGTGTATTATTGTATTGCATTTTAAAAGAAAGGGGCTGGTTGATAGTAACAAGTGTTTTATAAAGCAGTAGAAAACCGTGAAAAATAGACTAGGGGGTTGATTATGAACAGAAAATTTTTTGCCATTTTTTTATGTATACAAATAATATTGGGGTTACTATTATTCGGTACACCTGTAAGTGCTGTTCCGGATGGCGTATTTCAAATATCTGACGCAGACTTGAATAAGGACAATGCAGTGAATATGAAGGACATCATGCTTTTAGTTTCATCCTTTAACAGTGCCGAGGGAGATGCCAGATATAATGCTGCATATGACTTAAACCATGACAATGCAATAAATTTGATTGATATAATGATGATCGCAAGGTACTTCAATCAAACTGTAACTCCAGTATCGCCTACACCTTCAACCGGGAATAATCCGCCCATAGGGACATTTACCGTTTGGCCTAATGTTGTAAATACTGGTGCGACGGCAAACTTCTATGCATCTGCATCCTATGACACTGACGGAACCATAACCGATTACTCATGGGATTTCGGTGACGGGACGACGGCAACAGGGGCAAATACCAACCATAAGTATACAAACACAGGTAATTACGATGTAAAACTTACAGTAACCGACAACTCGGGACTTAAAAGTACTTTTACCCAAACTGTATCCGTTCCGTTGAATAGCGGTGGAGGAAGTACGGATAAAGCTTATTATGGTTTTGAAGACGGTACGGTCAACGGCTTTTCCACAAATAACAGTTCTTCTATTATAACCAATACGACAACAAAAGCATATGCCGGTACAAATTCTCTTAAATGGGATATTAATTCAGCCGCTGCCGCAATGTATGAATTCAAAAAAGACAATATGACATTGAAGCCTGGTACAAAGATGGTATTCCGGCTATGGATTCCGTCAGGTGCTCCAATAACAGAGATCCAGCCGTATATTATGCCGCATGATCCAAGCTGGTCAATTGCTTTATGGAATGCAGACTGGAGAGGTTACGACGGAATCCAAAAAGACGCATGGAATGAATTCGCCGTTACTTTGCCGAGTGACACCGATCCAACTCTTCCATGTCAGGTAGGTGTACAGATAAAAACAGGTGGTACGGGCAACTTTACCATATATGCAGACTCCATTGATTGGCCGCAGGGGTCTATTCCTCCTAAAGCAAGTTTTGACTACACTCCTGACAGACCGAATGCAGAGCAGGTTGTCAGCTTTGATGCTGTAAATTCCACAGATAAAACATTAAAATCGACTGACCAGGATGGCACCATTTCAAGTTTCGAATGGGACTTCGGAGATGGAGAAAAGGGTACCGGAAGTACTGTAACCCATACCTACAAAAAGGCGGGAAAGTATGCAGTTACATTGACTGTAAAAGACAATGACGGACTTACAAACTGCTTGACAAGAGTTGTATGGTGCGGTCAAACCGAGAAATTCGCACCGCCTCTTAAAGTATCAGGTACTAAAATCGTAGACAGCAATGGAGATGAGTTTATTCCCAAAGGTCTTGCAATAATAGATTCCTTAACTTTCACAAAAGCGGATTTTGCATACATGAAAAAAGAATTCAAAATAAATGCGATTCGTCTTCCCTACATAACCGACAGATGGTATTACAATACGACAGCTGAAACCAGAGAAGCATATTTAAAAGCATATGACAACTATCTTGACTGGACTTATGAACTTGGAATATATGTGCTGTTTGACGGATGGCATGAAGGCGGACAGGGAGATGAAAAAGCACAATGGGATGATTGTGTAACAGGTTGGAACATACTCGCCGCCAGGTGTAAGAACAGAACCCATATTATATGGGAAGTATACAATGAACCGAACAAATCTACATGGACTGAATGGGCTCCAAAGGCAGAACAACTTATAGATATTATTAAATCATACAATCCCGTGGTTAATGTATTTGCTGTACCGGGTATAAACTGGGCTCAGGAAATAGACGCCAGAACCCGTCCCATTAACCGCGAAGGGGTTGTATACTCTGTTCATCCTTATCCGCAGGTATATAATGGTGTTTGGACTCCTGAAACATGGGACAGCAAATTCGGATATATAGTAAAAGAAGGTATTGCGCCTGTTATAAATACCGAGTACATGTACCCGCTTTTTGACAAAGGCGACAGTGCAGCATATGGCAAACCTATTATAAAATACCAGGCCGATAGAGGAATCGGATGGTTTGGATGGATATTTGGAGGCTGGGGTGGTCCTCTACGCGATCCTAGCAGTAATAGAACTGAATGTTACCAGCTCTTCTGGGAAAATATGAACGGAATATGGGTTCACTAAAAGTGTATGAGTATTAATTGAATATAAAATGGCTATAGTCGTAGATGTTTTACGGCTATAGCCATTTTTTCGATTTATCCTAACAATCGTTCTTAGCCTGTATATCCTTACCCGTAGCGCTTTAATATGTTTAGTGTAAACTATAAAACTCATTTTGTTTTGTATAGAATAGAATAATATTTCTCCTTGTTTCATCAATTTTGTCTGTTAATATATTTAAAAGGATGTTTTGGTTTCCTGCATCTGAGCTTTTTACGAGCAAAAAATATTGGAATATTTGAAGCTCCATAATTCAATTAACCGAAAAGATGTAGAAAAGCTTCTTGGTGTAGGTCAAACGATGGCAGGGAGAATTCTTAAAAAAATGGTTATTAACAGGCAGTTAAGAACAGAAGGAAAAGCAGCAAAAATACAATATTTCATCATGTAGTAATTTTCTTTGCTTAATGCATGATTATAGTCAAGACTATAAATTATTCTAAATTTTAAGTATTTTGGATAATCAAAGTATAATCTTTATAATGCGCCAATCAAAACAATATTGTACCAAGTATTACGATAATTGCAAACGACGAAATAATTAATTATTATACTATTTGTTAAACCATAGGACCTTTTCCCACTTCTAATTGCCGTTATCAAATCTACCGCAACAGTAAAGATAAACTGATTAGGTACGAGATAACTAACAGGCACCCCACAAGCCTTTAAGGCTTCATAGGAAAACGTATTTTTATCTAATATTTCCTCTCTGTAAATCCTTTATATTTCATTTCCTCAATCTCTTGAATTTCACTATTTATATATTCATCAATAACAGAAGATGAAATATCAAAATTATATGATGTAGCATGTTATCCTGTCTGTTATATCTTGAAAATGGGTTATCGCTCATACTACATTGATTTCAACTATGACATAACTATACTCTCAGTTGGAAATATCAGAGTACGGTCGTATATGAGTGATAATGCAATATATAGCAAAATTTCACTTGTAGGAAGCTGACAAAAAAATCATAAGGCGATCTTTTTGTATAACTTCTGTCGCGCACCTGCATAGCGGGTGTTTTTTTGTTTCGTACGCTACGCGTACTCAGCAGGCTAAAGCCCTTAAACTAAATAAACCTGGGGAAAATGCACCCAGGTTTATTTACAAAACTACTATGCAAAACGCATTATTTATTAAGGCAGAACATAACTTGGAAGAGTACCCGATACCGGCAAGCTGCTTACAAAACCCCAACTACTATTGAGATCTTGAAATCCCACGCGTATTGTTCCTCCTAAATTGGTCATCGAGGTTTTTTTGATTTTCACTTCGTATATCGTGGAGTTACTGGACACTGTGACACCTGTG
>JAEZNF010000193.1 GCA_023441845.1 Bacillota bacterium
TGAAAACAGCCGTGAAAACAAGCTTACGCCCTGGTCGAACGACCCCGTAAGCGATACACCCGGGGAAATATTTTATATGTACAACCCGGCTGCAAATGATTTGTGGTCATTGACTCCCCTTCCGATAAGGGAGTCCGAACGGTATACGGTAACGCATGGCTTCGGTTATTCGTCCTTCGAGCATGAGAGTCACGGTATATCTCAAAGCCTTGTGCAATTTGTTCCCCCGGATGAGCCGGTAAAGCTGAGCCTTATTAAACTTAAAAATCTTACCGGAAGCAGACAGAGCCTGTATCTCACTTACTATATAAGGCCTGTCCTGGGAGTAAACGATCAGCTTACTGCCATGCATATAGCTACAAGACAGGATGAAAAGGGACTACTTATGATTGAAAACCCGTATAACGAGGAATTCCCGGGAAGAATCGCTTTTATGGATGTATCTGAAATAGAACGCTCGGTAACGGGAGACAGAAAAGAGTTTTTTGGCCGTGGAAATCTGACAAATCCTTCAGCATTGAAGAATAAAAACCTCTCGGGGGTTTTAGGTGCCGGTTTTGATCCATGTGCCGTTATGAAGGTAAATATTAGCCTTGAGGCAAACGAAGAAAAAGAAATAGTATATATGCTCGGAATGTCAAGCAATATAGATGAAATAAACAACGTTACAGCAAGGTATAGAGTAATTGAAAAAGCTAAAGAAGCCCTTCTGGATACAAAAAAATTCTGGGAGGACAGGCTTGGTATGCTAAATGTGGATACTCCCGATCAATCAATGAATATCATGCTCAACGGGTGGCTTTTATACCAGATAATGTCCTGCAGATTGTGGGCACGTTCTGCTTTTTACCAGTCCGGGGGAGCCTTCGGTTTCAGAGACCAGCTCCAGGACTCCTTATCCCTGCTCCATATACTGCCGGATGCAGTCAAAAACCAAATTATACTACATGCCGCACACCAGTTTACCGAGGGTGATGTACAGCACTGGTGGCATGAACCCTCCGGCAAGGGCACCAGAACCAAAATCTCTGATGACCTCCTGTGGCTGCCCTATGTTACAGCAGAATATGTCAAGGTATCCGGCGATTTCAGCATTCTTGACATCAAGGCTCCGTTTTTGGAAAGCGAGCCTTTGAAGGAATTCGAGGATGAAAGATACGATAAACCGAATGTTTCGGGAGAAGTGTCTTCCATATATGACCATTGTATAAGGACTATAGAAAGGTCCTTGAGGTTCGGCGGGCACGGTATACCTCTTATGGGGTCGGGAGACTGGAATGACGGCATGAATACGGTGGGCAACAAGGGAAAAGGTGAAAGTGTCTGGCTCGGATGGTTTTTATATGCTGTGTTAAAGCGCTTTATTCCCATATGCAAAAGGCAGGGAGATAACGAGAGGGCTTCAAAGTATGATGCCGCTGCAGGTGAAATTGTTAAAGCAATAGAAGAAAATGCATGGGATGGAAACTGGTACAGGCGCGCCTACTTTGACAACGGTACGCCGCTTGGCTCCTTACAAAACAGTGAATGTAAGATTGACTCCATCTCGCAATCCTGGGCGGTTATTTCAGAAGGCGGAAACGGCAAAAGGATTAAGGAAGCCATGAATTCCCTCGAGAACTACCTTGTTGACAGGAATGAAGGGCTTATAAAGCTGTTATACCCGCCATTTGATGAGGGTGATCTTGAACCGGGATATATTAAAGGATATCTTCCGGGAGTCCGGGAAAACGGCGGCCAGTACACACATGCAGCCGCATGGGTAATTATAGCCTTTGCAAAGCTTGGCGACGGTAATAAGGCATGGGAATTATACCAGCTTATAAACCCCGTAAACCATACCCGCACGCACATGGAAATTTACAAGTATAAGGCAGAGCCTTATGTAATGCCTGCCGACGTGTACGCTGTTCCTCCCCATACCGCGAGAGGAGGCTGGACCTGGTATACAGGTTCTGCAAGCTGGTACTACCAAGCTGGCCTGGAGTATATACTGGGATTCGGAAAAAGCGGTGACTCCCTGATTATAGACCCGTGTATACCGGCAAAATGGGAGAAGTATTCATTAAGGTATAAGTTTAAGGATACTCAGTATGAAATCGAGGTGCGGAATCCTGATGGAGTTAATAGAGGTGTAAAAAAGGTTGTTCTGGACGAAAAAGAGTTGAAAGGAAATACAATACCGCTTGTGAATGACAGCACTCTGCACAAGGCGGTTGTATACCTTGGAGGCAAGTCAAAACCGGTATAAAAATCCAGTAATAAATGCATCAAAACGATATTACATTTAATAAAAAAATTTCATTTGTCTTATTTTATTACACAATAGCCAAAACGGCTGTGGGAAGTTTTATATCACTTCTCACAGCCTGATCAGCTGATTTTCAATTCAACCATACAGATTAACAACTTTAAAATTGAATTTATCCAACGCTCAAAAAGCGTTACGGCATCGCTATTTTTCGCTGCTTCATTATTTTAAGGTTTAAAGCTGTTTATCTATAACGACCCTCTAATAGGAATAATAAAATAAAACCGGTATTGACAAAATGCATAGAACAATGGTTTAATATTAGTAGTAGCAATTAATACTACTAAACGAGGTGAGATAAATGAATCTTATAGAATGTCTGATGAAGACCGGGCTTACAAGACACGAATCGGAGCTCTATATAACCCTTTGCAGGGATGGAGAATTAACCGGGTATGAAGCGGCCAAGTCAGCGGGAATACCTAGAGCCAATGCATACCAGGCGCTTTCAGGGTTGGCGGATAAAGGCGGAGCTTACATAATAGAAGGAGCGGTACAGCGTTATACTGCCGTACCTGTCGATGAGTACTGCAATAACGTGGTGCAGCATATGGAAGAAATTGCAGAAAAAATCAAGCACGGCTGCCCCGAACTACGCAAACCGTCTGAGCCGTACGTCACAATTACAGGCTTTAACCATATAACCGACAAGATGAAAAACATCATAAACAATGCAAAAGAAAGGATATATGTTTCACTCTGCGAAGAGGATTTCCGAAATTTTAAGGAAGATCTTGGATCAGCAGTTGAAAAAGGGTTGAAGGTCGTGGTTGTAACCTCGGGCAATATAGATCTGCCGGGGGCTGCGGTACATACTATAAACAAGCAATCTGGCCAGGTAAGGCTTATAGCCGACTCTTCACATGTCCTTACAGGGGATTTGTCGGGAAGTGATTATGATACCTGCCTCTATTCAAAAAACAAGCCGCTTGTAGAGCTTATTAAAGATTCTCTTAAGAATGAGATAAAACTTTCGGGTATTGAAGGGAGGAATAAAAATGGACAATAACTTTGAGAATGAATTCTGGGGGCATTGCAGCTCCGAAAAACTGCTGGATGAATTCGGAAGTCCTCTGTATGTCTATAATGAAGAAATACTAAGAGCCAGGTGCAGGGAGATTAAAGAGTTTCTGCCGTGTAAATGGTTCAGCCCCAACTACTCCATCAAGGCAAATGCAAACCTTGAGCTTCTTAAAATTGTCCGGGATGAGGGTCTGGATGCC
>JAEZNF010000265.1 GCA_023441845.1 Bacillota bacterium
CTTTTAAAGTAATCTTTAATCAGTCCGATTATATAAGGCTTTATGTATTTGTAGGCATTATGATAAGCATCGGCTTTGTTGTTCTTGGAGCCATAATTTCCAGGATTAAGATCAACCAGGCTATCAAACTTGGTGAAGACTAAAAACGTTGATTTTAAGCGGTATAAGTGTTCGGCTGCCGGAGAGGAGGAGGAGATAATGCCCATTATCAGGACAGAAAATTTAAGGCGGGATTTTAATATAGGCGAAGAAGTTATAAGTATCATTAAAGATGTAAGCATATCAATTGAAGAAGGAAAACTGACAATTTTAAGAGGTCGTTCCGGGTCAGGTAAAACTACTCTTATGAATTTACTCGGAACACTTGATAAACCCAGTAAGGGAAAAATTTATTTTAATAACGAGGACGTGACGGTATTACCGGATAAAAAGCTTGATAACTTGCGTAGAGTGAATATGGGATTTGTTTTTCAATCGGTAGCACTTATTTCACTGATGTCTGCATACGAGAATATTGAATTTGGCTTGAGAATTGCAGGATATGAAGGAAAGCAGCGGAAAAATAGAGCGGAAGAATGCCTGAACATTGTGGGACTTGGGAAGCGGATGTACCATATGCCTCCCCAATTGTCAGGGGGAGAGCAGCAGCGTGTAGCTATTGCAAGGGCCATCGCCCATAAACCGAAGATAATATTCGCCGACGAGCCCACTGCCGAATTGGATACAAGCACCGGCCTGCAGGTTGTCAAGCTGTTTAAAGAGCTTGTAGACCAAGAAGGTATTACAATATTAATGACAACCCATGATCCGAATCTTATGGAGGTTGCCGACAACGTTATAACCATTGAGGATGGTGAGGTGGTTTATGGATAATTCAGGTGATGAAATAATTTTATGTGAAAACCTTGTGAAAATATATAAAACCGAGGATATAGAGGTAATAGCTCTTCAGGGGTTGGACCTTACTATAAAGGAAGGCGAGTTAACCGCAATCATTGGAAATAGCGGCAGCGGCAAATCAACCCTCCTGAATATGCTTGGCGGCCTTGACAGGCCTACCGCAGGCAAATTGATGGTTTGCGGTAAAGATCTTGAGAAATTGACAGAGAGTCAACTGGAAAAGTATAAGCTGGAGACAGTAGGGTTTGTCTGGCAAAATAATGCAAGAAACCTTATTCCCTACCTGACGGCAATGGAAAATATTGAGCTTCCAATGATCTTAACCAAAAAAGCAAAGAGGAAAGAGCGCGCATTGGAAATACTTGAGCTGATGGGAATGTCCCATAGAAAAAACAGCAAATTAAGCCAGCTTTCTGGCGGAGAACAGCAAAGGGTAGCTATTGGCATAGCCTTGGCCAATAACCCGAAGCTTTTACTGGCAGATGAACCGACAGGCTCGGTGGACAGTAAAACTGCCGATAAAATTCTGGATATATTCCGCAACCTTAATAAGGACCTAGGTATCACGATAGTTATTGTAACTCATGACAGACATTTGTCCCGCAAGGTAGAACGTGTTATAGCAATAAGAGACGGCAGAACAAGCAGTGAATTTCTAAAAATGAAATCCTACCAGAAAGAGCTTGCCAGCTTAAGAGGAGAGCTAGGGGTGAGCAATAAGGGAGAAGAACAGGTTGAGCTGGCTGTTCTTGACAGGGCAGGCAGGCTGCAGATTCCAAAAGAATATCTGGAAGCAATAGGAGTTTTGAGCAAAGGCAAAGTAAGAGTGGAATTGGAAAAAGACAGAATTTCCATATACGCCCCTCAAAATTACAAGAAAGAGAGTGTGGACTAGACTATGAAAAAACGAATTTTTGTAATCGCCTCAGCAATTGTAGTTGTAGCCCTCATTGTGGGCAGCGTTATATTTTTTACAAACAAAAGTAAAGATGAGGATGTTGACGAAGATATCTTCGGTTCAAGCCTGAGTGAAGAAACTCTTACTTTTTACTTTCCCGGCGAAGAACCTAAGAAGATGAGTACAGTTTTAGAAGAAATACAAAAGAAAAGTAAAAGTGCGTTGAATTCAAAGCTTGTATTTAAGTTCCTGGATTATGGAGAGTATGCTACAAGTATTAAAGATATTGCTTCGTCCAGCGAAGCCTGTGATGCATTTTTCTATACAAATCAGTATGATTTCAGTTTGGCTGATTTGGACAGAGAAGGGATTATTATGGACTTATCCAAGGTTTTCCCCCAGGATGCACCGAAATATTACAGCAAGTTCAGTAAGGATGAATTAAAAGCCGCGAGTACAAACGGTAAGCTTCTGGCCGTCCCAAACCGTATGCCCAGGACTGAAAGAAAGCATGTGCTGGTACGTGAGGATTTAATGAAAAAATACAACATACCGGATATTAAAGGCTACTCGGATTACGAATTGTATTTAAAAACAGTAAAAAGTAATGAACCCGCCGGCACTCCTATGATGTTTTTTGAATCAAGTATAGGATTATTTGCAGAAGCAAATGGATATGCCGTATTGGACAGGAGTTTGGGGTTGGTATATAAATGGGATGACCCTGATATGAAAATCATTCCATGGGAGCAAACCCCGGAATTCAAAAGTTTAACCAATTCCATTATTAATTGGTTTGCAAACGGATATGCCCAGCCTGGTGATTATACCGAAGGATTTGCTCCCATTGAAAAAGGTAAGATTTCATCAGTTATACTTACTGCAGGCTCGGATGCTTCATTAAATAGAATTTTAGAATCCAATGGTATCAACTGGAGGTACAAAGCATATTCATTATACCCCGACAAGCCTTCAGAAAGATCGTCTCCTTTATCAACTGCGCTTGTAATTAATTCCAAAACCAAAAATGCCGGGCGTGTTATGAAGTTTATTGAGTGGTTGGAGTCCAGTCAGGAGAACTATGATCTATTTATGTATGGGATTAAAGGCAATGGTTTTGTATGGGATGCCGACAATACAGCCGACCCTACAGATGCAAATTCGGTAGATGATTATAATTGGTATGGTAAAGAAATATTCTATACTATGGATTTTGCACTCATGGCTTCTAATAATGAGGCAAAAGAATATATGAATGAAATTGAAAGAACCACAAAATATCCCCCGCATACGGGATTCTTCCCTGATCTTAAAGCAGTAAAAACTGAGGTTGACTTGAGGCAGGACTCATTTAATAGTTTTGAAATAAAAACGTTGAGTGGTACATTGAAAAGCGAGGATGTTGACTCGTTTATAAATGAACAAAAGCAAAATGATATCGGTAAAATCGTAATTGCGGTTCAGAATCAGTTAAATGAGTGGAAAGCGGCAAACAAATAATAGTTGATTTTATTATTAGTTCCATTTCCCGAAGAGAAATCTGGCAAAAGGCGAGAGGGCCTCGATAGCCCCGAAACTTTTATTAAAACAGGAGTTGGTAAAGTATGAAAACAAAATTAATCTTTTCATTGATGGTTCTACTGGCGGTATTAAGTATTGCAACATGTTCCTATGCCGGGTTTTCGGATGTTGCAGAGGATTCGATATATGCCAATGCCGTAGATCATATGTTTCAAGTCGGGGTTGTGTCGGGAACCGGAAGCGGACTATTTAAGCCCGATAACATCATTACCCGGGAACAATTTGTTAAAATGGTTGTTGTGGGAGTCGGTTTGGGGGATTCCGCCGCAAAATCAAAGGGGAAAACACCATTTTCCGATTTAGACCCCGGCAAATGGTCAACCGGATACGTCCGCACAGCCTTAGCCAATGGATTCATCAGTTTGTCACCGGATAAAAAGTTTTATCCATATAAGGATATAACCTTTGCACAGGCCTGTACCATTGCAGTGCAGGCTTTAGGATTCAAACAAAAGGAGCTTTCAGGTACCTGGCCTCAAAACTATATAAACAAGGCCAAAGAGCTTGGTTTAACAGATAAGCTCAATCTGAACAATGGCGATAAGCTTCCGAAATGGGCTGCCGCAATGATTCTCGATAAGTTATGGCTTAAAAACCTGACAAAACAGTCTAAGGATTATGAGAAACTATTTTTGAAGTATCCTAAAATGTTTTCCGATTATATTATCCTTGGCAATTCGCTATCGAGTAATAAAGTTGCAGAGAACCAGGTATTGACTGATAAAGGCACTTTTTATGTGAAGGATTCTGCAATTGATTTAAAACCGGGCAGAAATTATAAGCTTATGATTGATGGAGATAATATTATAAAAGCCTCAAATCCATTAGGGGAAATTACCGAGGTATGTATTGAGGATTTTGAAGATAATCATATAACATTCAAAAAGGAAGGCAATCCGGTTGATATGGCACTTGCCGAGAATATTAAGTATTATTTTCACGGACAATTGCAAAACTATAATGATTTAAAAAGCATTTTACAAAGGGATTACACAATAATTTTTGCATTAAATGATAATAAGTCGGGGTATAGTTATGCGGTTATTTTCGATATCGTTTACAGCAAACCGGAAATAGTAAAGAGTTATGATTCCAAAAGCAACAAAATAGGCAGTATCGCAATTGGGGATAACACCCGGATAATAAAAAACGGAAAGTCGGCCGACAAAACGCAAATTAAAGAGAATGATATAGTATATCAGGTAACGGATTACCTTGGAAATCAAAAGTACCTTTTGGTGGAAGACAAGAAAATCGAGGGCAAAATAACCGATTTTATTCTTAATAAGTCCAAGGTTGAAACAGTACAAATTGATGATAAGAACTATGACTTAAGCGGCTATATGGAACGGAACAAGGCAGATAAGCTCCTGGAAATGTTTAAAACAGGCGATAAGGTAAGCGCTTTACTGGGGTATGACGGTAAAATCGTGGATGTTTTAAAGATAAATTACAAATCGGGCCCGTTTACTGAATACATCATTCTTGGTAATTCTAAAACATTAGAAAAGCTTACTGAACGGCAAGTGCTAACAGAAAAAGGTATCTTTTATCTTCTCGACGATACAAAACCGGAAATAGGTGAAAGGTATAAGCTTCAGGTAGATGAAGATGTTATAACAAAAGTTGGCGAAAAACTATCAGAAACAATTAGTGTAAGCGTAAAGAGGCTGGTAGGAACAAGTTTGTTTTATTCATCTGCAAACGGTGAGGATAATATGATATTACCGGATAAAACTACATATTATTTCAATGGTACCGTACAGGCATATGACAAGCTTAAAGGCATAATACAGCCCAACACTTCAATTATATTTACATATAATGAGAGCAAAACCGGATATGATTGTGCGGTTATTGTCAATCCGGTATACAGCAAACCTCAAGTAGACAGTGCGAAAAATGTGCTTTATACAGTAACAGATATGTGGGGAAACAACAGCTTCAGTTATACAATGAATAATAATGTTTACGGTATCATCGGAAGCTTTCTTCCTAATAATGTATATCCTAATTCTATAAAGCTTAATGACGGGTCAGTTTATGAATTTAGCAAGGATATGGATTTCAGCAGGCTTAATGATTTTAAGGAGAATTATTATATAGTCCTGATTTTGGGCTATGATGGGAAGGTAATTGATGTCTCCCATTACTAATAAACATTTGCATTAAAAAAGGAGTATATGGTATCAGTTTAAGCAAGGCTGTTTTATTTTAATGATGATTTTAAAGGAATGATGAAAATGCAGGAAACCCGAATTGCTGTCTTTAGAACATATTCAATTAAATTTATGCAGGCCATTATAGAATTGATTTTTATATTGCCGCTGCTGCTTATTGCATGTTTAAGCATTTTCCCTGCAAACAAGCTTATCACAGTATTTTTGGGTTTTCCCGTGTGCTATTTGTCGGGAATATTCCTTTGCAGAATATTAAAAACCCGGCATAAAGCAGTTTATTATTTCTCATACATGATGCTAGGTGCCGTTGCTTCATTATTGATATTTGGCTTAAGCGCTCCTTATTGGTTGGTTTGTTATTGGGTAATGGCCTCCATATTGGTTTGCAGGGGTGTACATATTGCCAATACAAGCTGGATTAAACAATCACCGTTAGCTTTTTTCGGCCTCCAACTGGCAGTGTATTTTGCTTCATATTTTGTATTTCTTGTAGTGAAAGATTTCAGGCCTTACCTATATATCATTAAATCAGGCGCAATAGCAAGTGTATTTTTATTCCTTATCATCAGCTGCTTTGACCAGCTGAAGCTGGCCATTCTTTCCGACGGTCCAAAGAAATACATACCCAATTCGCTTTTAAAATCCAATATAACAATATCACTTATATTATTCATTTTTATTTTAGTTATTTCACAGATAAGGCAGTTCTGGAATGCGCTTTGGATGGTATTAAAACCGGTGTTGGGTGGAGTTACATCAATTATAACTTATTTGACTTCTTTTACTCTGGGCAATAGCAAACCAGTTACTCCTGTCAGCCCAAAGGATTCTTTTTTTGACAAACCATTAGGCCTGCCGAACACCATTATTGAAATAATTGTAGATATTATGGGAGTAATTGTTGTATTAATAATAGCCGCGATAATAATTAATTTGATTATAGGCTTTGTTTCAATGCTTTCAAAATGGTTTTCGGAAAAATTGAATATCAGCAGAAACAAAGATACAACACTTGGTTATACAGATGAAAAAGAAAATCTTTTAAAATCCAGCACGCACATCTTCGGATTTAAGAAGCAGTTATTTGCCAGGAATATAAAAGAACCCGGTTGGAGGGACATGAAAAGCAACAGCGAAAAGGTGCGCTATATCTATAAACAAACCGTACTTAAGTTCATAAAAAAGGGGTACAGGTTCAGGCGCAGCCTTACTCCGGTTGAAGTGGGCAGGGAACTCGACGGATTGTATAGCAAGGACAATAACGATATTACCGCAATTGCGGTACTTTATAATAAAGCAAAGTACGGAAGTGAGAGTATTTCGGACAGTGAAGTAGAAAGCATGATAAGCAGTGCACACATTAATTTAAAATAGATTGAACGCGCGAAAAAATTTTCATAAAGCACTGCGCGTTCAATGCATCAAGGCATATGACTTCGCGAAAAAATGAAATTAGAAATATAAAATGTCTTTCGCGAAACATATAGATTGGAAATTAAGATTGGAGAGGTCTTTTCTCTACCAGTTACTCTGTCAAAAAACCCGGCTGCAAAATGCCGCCGGGCTATGTATTTCTCTTGTATTCAGGATAAAGTTCTACTCAATTATCTGTGTCTTTCAAATCCGCTTTATACCCATCAGGATTGACTTTGAAAGACTCCGAGCTTCCTACTATATAAGCTTTCATGCAAACTGCCTTATCAATAATCTCCCCATAAGTTTTTGTATCCAATTCCGCAGTAAATTCCAAAGAATCTCCGGTTTTAATAACCGTTTCTGTCAGCGCCTGCATAAACATGCTTCCTGACGACCAGCGGTAAAGTTCCTTGTTTTGCGAATCCAGCAGTACAAAATCATATTTTTGCGAAGAACTGTGGTTGATTGTAACATCCGCATCAGTATTATTTTTAATTGCCAGCTTCATTTTTAGCGCAGTATCATTTTTTGCAAAGCTTGGCTCTACATTAACTCCGGTATCCATTCCTTTCTCCCCTAATGCTTCCGACTTTTCAACCGCATCCAGCGTCCTTTTGACAACCACCAAAACCTCCGCCCTTGTGCTGCTATCCTTTGGCGCAAAAAGCTTTCTGCTCTTTCCGAAAATCAACCCCATGCTCATTGCATTGCTTACATCGTTCAAATATGCCGGATTTATCTTGTCTTTATCCGAAAAAGCATATACCGAATCATTACCGGTATTCATTTCAATTTTCGTTTTGTATGAATAAGCTCTGATAATATAGTGGACCATTTCTTCACGGGTTACAGCCTCTTTTGGTCTGAAAACATTCTTATCATCCACTATGCCCGCCGTATAAAGGTCATACAAAGCCGAAGCATACCAGTCCTCATTCCTTACATCGTTAAACACCTTTGTTACATCAGGTGCGGCAAAATAATTTATTTGTATATCAAAAACCTTATCAAGCAAATATACGAATTCACATCTGCTCATATTTCTGTCCGGTTGAAACAGGTTATTGCCAATGCCGCTAACAAAGCCTTTTGAGGCCATTTCAGCAATCACTTTCTCCGCCCAGTGTCCTGATATATCCTTAAATTCAGGCGCCTTCACCGTCTTTCCATTTTTCATCCCCGTATCTATAAGATTACCAGCCTGCTGTTCTCCATATGCCGGCGTAATTGAAGAAGTAAGTATCAGCAGTACTGTCAATATAATAACTGACCTTCTCATTTCTTTTCCTCCTCGTCTTTTTAATATTATGACGTAAGATTCCTTAAGAAGGTTCCATAATGTATAATTTTATGT
>JAEZNF010000314.1 GCA_023441845.1 Bacillota bacterium
ATATTTGGGATGGATTCCTTCTTTCATTCGCACTCACCTTCTTTCAAGAAATTCTTTATATTTAAAGAATTGATAGCAATTATATCAATCTGTCAGTCACATTACATGAGAGACAGAAAATATTGTAACACAAAAGTTTTCCAAGCGCAAGTAAAAAGTTAATAGATACGAAAAAACAAAGCAGAAATTAGTAAAAATTATATTTTGGGATTATCTTCTGCTGCTTTTCATTTCTGCTACTGCACTTTGTTCGATGGCTTCAATATTATCAAGGGCTTTCCCGGTACCGAGAGCAACACATGAGACAGCATCATCTGCTATAATAACATTAATGCCTGTCTTTTCCTGCAAAAGCTTGTCCAAACCATATACAAGGCTTCCACCGCCGGTCATAACTATACCCCTGTCGCTTATATCTGCAGCTAACTCGGGAGGAGTTCTTTCAAGTACCGAATGTACAGCTTCAACTATGCTTGATATGGATTCCTCGAGGGCTTCCATTATTTCGCTCGATGCTATGGTAATTGTTTTGGGCAGACCGGATATAAGATTACGGCCGCGTATATCCATAGTTACTTCCTGAACCCTTGGATACACGGTTCCTATGTTTATTTTAAGCTCTTCTGCAGTCCGTTCGCCAATCATGATATTATGCTTTTTGCGCATGTATCTTACTATAGCTTCGTCAAACTTATCACCAGCAATTTTAATAGATGTACTAACTACGGTGCCCCCAAGGGAAATGACGGCTATATCGGTAGTTCCGCCGCCCATGTCCACTACCATACTTCCGCAGGCTTTTGCGATATCAATACCTGCACCGATTGCAGCAGCTATAGGTTCTTCTATAAGATAGGTCTTTCTTGCACCTGCTTGAATTGCGGCGTCATTAACAGCTCTTTTTTCAACTTCGGTTACTCCGCTTGGAACGCAAACCATAATTCTTGGTTTGAAAAGCTTGAAGGATTTATTTCCGCATACCTTATTAATAAAATACTTCAGCATCCTCTCCGTGATATCATAATCCGATATAACACCTTCTCTTAAAGGCCTTATAGCGACTATGTTTCCGGGAGTTCTTCCCAGCATCCTTCTGGCCTCTTCTCCCACAGCAAGCAGCTTATTGGTGTTTTTATCTATTGCCACTACTGATGGTTCCCTAAGCACTATGCCCTTACCCTTTATATATACAAGAACTGTCGCAGTTCCAAGGTCTATTCCGATATCCTGTCCTAAGCCAAACAATGTCCATCTCCCTTTCAAACTATGATATTAGAAGCGATTCCCGCTTCCATAATAATACTATCATACTATTTGAAGATTGCAATATTTTTTTGTTACAAATAAAAATAAGGAAGAAAAGAAAAAATTATAATTACATAATTGTTAAAATTGAATTTACATTTAACATGGCATAAAAGCTGTCAGTCTATGACGGATGTCTAACTTTTAAGGACTGGTTTAAATATTACTTCTGATTTTTTTCAGCATTCATGGTACTTCATGAGTTAAGTAGAAAAAGAATTAGGGGAAGTTATATTTTAACCGGTCCTTAAAAGACCGTAAATCCGGCCGTTTAAGTCAGACTTTTAAGGTGTTCGATTTTATAGAATCTATGAAGAACGCATTATTAAACCAAAGTGTTATTAATCCGGTACTTCGATTTTGTTGCCTGACCGCCCCTTATATGCCGTTCTGCTTTATTTTCTTCAAGAATAATCCTAACTTCATTAGCAAGAACCTGATTGATTTGAACCAATCTTTCCGTAACGTCCTTATGTACCGATGTCGCTAATATGAATGGTATTATCTATTCCCAATTCCTTTAACAGTTTTAACCGTATAGTAACCTTTCCGTCTGCATTTACAGTAATTTTATCAATTATTCTCTTTAAGACAGAATTGTCAAAACTGTCTGATGACAGAATACTATCAATATTATTAATGGAATGTTCGAGTATTCCATCCAACTGGTCTACTTTTGACAGGGAGCTGTTGGCATATTGGAGATGAGCTTCATATTTCTCAATGCTGCGGTTGATTTCGGCAGTTTTATCTTTTAGTTCTTTTATGGAAATAACTTCGTTTGTGAACATATCCATGTATTTCTGTTTTGTTTTTTTGAGCTTATCAATTTCTCTTGTAAGGTTTTTCACATCGATTTCATTCTGCTTTTTTGTCTTATATTTTTGATTAAATTCTTTTAAAGTATCCTTAATAAATTTATTTTTGTTATGAATAAGGCTGTTGAAGTACTCCTTAATGCTGTCAAGCAGTTCTTTTTCATCCAAACTTACTGTGTTTGGGCAACTGTCCGCTCCCTTGGCATTTCTGCCGCTGCATATCCAGCGGACATAGGTATTTACATATGTTGTTTCAAATCTTCTGAAGGAGTAGCCGCAGTGTTCACACTTAATTAATGTACTGAATATATGTGCGTTACTATGTCTTTCTCTGTTGATTTTGAATGCTTGAAGTCTGGACGCAAGGAGTTTTTGAGCATTAATGAAATCATCATCGCTAATAATTCTGAATTCAGGCTTTTCAACTATCAGCCACTCATCTTTTTCATTTTGTTTGCGTGATCCGCTTATGAAATCGATAACTTCACTCTTCTTATTTATAACCTTTCCTGTATACAGTTCATTGGAAAGTATCCTTGCTATTGCATTCTGAGACCAACGGGCATTTCTTTTTGTTGTCAGGTTTTCTTTATTTAAGAGTACTGCAATCTTGTTTGCACCGTATCCTTGATTCAAATACATGTCATATATTCTGCGAACGACCGATGCTTCCTCATCATTTATGGTCAGTGTATATCTGTCCAATTTATCATAACCGTAAACAATATTTGGCACTCGTCCCTTCTGTGCCGTAATGTTC
>JAEZNF010000324.1 GCA_023441845.1 Bacillota bacterium
GAACATTACCATACTTGTTTATTTGGGATTCAAATTCCTTTTCCGGAAGCTTATCAAAGCTGCCTCTCAAATTTTTCTTTATTAATTGATACAGTAAATCATCATATCTTCCCATATAGCTACCTTCTTTTCAATACATATTATGCACGTCTAATCTTTCGACGGCCTTGAGCCTTCAATCTCCAAATTCATGGTAATTATACCACAATGAAATGTGCAGCACAATTATTTCTATGCCATGCTTTTTTGTCTGTACGGAACGCTTACAATATAAGTAACGGAAATAATTGATATAAAGTATAATACCGACAATATCGGTATTTGTCTCCTGCCGATTCCAACAGAAAACTCCATAGTTAATAATGCAGTTAGAGGATATATGGAAAAGAAAATGTAAGCTGCAATTCTCCACAACACTCGTGATACCAACATTTTATAACGCACATGCAAGAATATGACAAGCGGGATTCCTGTGTATAAAATGGCTGTGACAGGATTAAAAATAAAAGCCAGTACCATTCCTGAAACTATATATGAACCGACTAACAAAAGCCTTTGACAACCGGTATATTCCTCATAACTGTTTATTGGCTTTTTACGCTTTAAGACATGCCTTAAAACAGGGAAAAGGATAATTGCAAGTATGTATGTAAATACCATCCCAAGAAAAACCATTACATAAACGAGCATTGAAGGAGCTAGCCATCCAAAAAGCATCAGGCTTAAGCCTAATAAAACAGATACCGATATAATACCAAGTATCCAGAAAACCTCGCTTTTAAGAAATCGGCATACACCGTCTATGTTTTTTAATGTATTCCCAACCGCTAAATAGGCCATCAGGAGCAGAATTATTATTGTTACAATCCAATACAACGAAACAAACGGCCCATATAGTGCTTTACCGTTAAATATGACAAAATTTCCGGTATTCAATCCCTTTGATTTGGCTTGTGAAAAGAAACCTTTCATGTCCACTGTCCTTAGGAATCTCTCCGCAAACCTTCCTGTAGCCGCCAAACCTGCCGGTCCGACATTTTCAATCGTGTCCTTCGGACTGTGAATAAGTGATTCCTGAAGAACAGTGTTTACTTTTATACCGTCCTTATCAGTATCGGAGAATATTCCTACAGCGGGAACACCTTTTTTAATAAAGGGATTGGTATCTGTTAATGTCATTGAAAATGCCTTTTCCCTGAAATAATTCCACAGTAATGACGATGTGTTTCCCCAGAAAAAATCCGCAACAGATATGGCTCCTCCCCCATCCTCCGGGGCTATGCTTTGCTGCAGTGCATAAACCCACAGCGGAGATGAGCCCTGATTTGTGTTTGCATTGTAGATTGCTGCGCTGTTTCCGTCTTTCCACCCGCTCATATCAAATATTAACGCAAGGTCGGTTTTTGAAATATCGGCCAATTTCTTTACATAGGCTTCCGAGCCTTCTAAACCGCTTTCCTCCGCATCAAATGAAACAAATACGAAAGTATGGTCGTGTTCTATTTTTGAAAATACTCGGGCAATTTGAAGCATTGAGATGGTTCCGGAGGCATTATCATACGCACCTGTACCGCTTCCCGGAACATTATCTCTATGAGCACCTACCAGTATGACTCTGTCACTTTTACCAGGGCTTACCGCAATTACGTTGACGCCCTTATTTTGTTTTTTAAACCCGTCATTTATATATTTTGAAAATTCGTCGAAAAAATTATCGGGTATATCCGTATCAGGCTGTGATGACGAAGCAAGTATCCCTAAATGTGCAGATCCGGCACATTTAAACTCCTGCCGGATTGTTTTCAATCCCATTTCCTTAAATTCGTTTTCAATGTACTGTGCAGAGCTTAAGCTGTCTTCTGTTCCGGCATATCTATGGGGGTTTGATGCAAGAAATTCCTTCAAATCAGAATATGCCAGATCTCCCGAGAAATCAAGCTGTCCCTCATAAACGGCTAATTTGGGTACATCCCTTAAAAACGCTTGTGAAAATATCAACATCGGCATTAAAATTAAGAGTAAATAGCCCACTATCCATACCGGCAATCTTTTAAGCTTCATATAAATACCCTCTCATATTTTGGAATAATTATTACCATTATACATAATTCCTATCAATAAAAGAAGCGCCTATCTATTAACTTTTTCTTAAATTACTATTTTTCAATTAAATACATTTTAATGGGCCAATAAGAAATAATAAATAATATAAACTAACTAAAGGAGACTTTCATATGGCTAAAATAGAAACTATGGATGGAAACCAGGCTGCGGCATATGCTTCTTATGCATTCACGGAAGTTGCTGCAATATATCCTATAACACCATCTTCTTCAATGGCGGAAGGTGTAGATGAGTGGTCTGCACACGGTATGAAAAATATTTTCGGTCAACAGGTAAAGGTCGTTGAAATGCAGTCTGAAGCCGGAGCTGCCGGAGCAATGCACGGTTCACTTGCAGCCGGAGCTCTTACATCGACATATACCGCATCACAAGGACTTTTACTTATGATACCGAACATATACAAAATGGCCGGAGAGCTCTTGCCCGGTGTCCTGCATGTCAGCGCACGCGCGCTTGCTACCCACGCACTGTCTATTTTCGGAGACCACCAGGATGTTATGGCATGCCGCCAAACCGGAGCAGTCCTTTTGGCATCCTCAAATGTACAGGAAGTAATGGACTTGGGATGTATTGCACATTTGTCTGCCATCAAGTCACGCCTGCCGTTTATTCATTTCTTTGACGGCTTCAGGACCTCGCACGAGTATCAAAAGATAGGAGTAATACCCTACGACGAACTGTCAAAGATTGTTGACTATGAAGCTATTAAAGAATTCCGGGACCGGTCTTTAAATCCTGAACATCCTATTGTAAGG
>JAEZNF010000373.1 GCA_023441845.1 Bacillota bacterium
AAACATTAAATCCCTTGACATTATTGGAATAGTATGAAAAAATATTTCGTGCTAAATTAATTACATTATAAATCGGAGGTGTTAAAATATGCCAGCTGCAAACCATCCGGATTATAAAGCTGAGCTGGAAAGGTGCAGGTATACACTGGATTATGTAAAGAGAACCCTTGATGTCACATTGAACAGGAAGATCAGGCTTGATAGTGATGTAGAACAGCTTAAAAGGCATCAGAGCGGCGAAAGCAGTCAAAGCTATGTTGAATTGATGATAAATACGCTGCTTCAGGGAAGCATGGAGCTAAAGCTCCGTAATCTGTATACTGCAACAGGAAAGCCTTATTTTGCAAGGGTTGATTTTACCGAAGAAGGAACGAGTAAAAAAGAAAATTTATATATAGGCAAGATGTCTCTAATGAGAGAAGAAGACCAGGAGGTCATAATAGTCGACTGGCGGGCTCCCGTTGCAAATCTGTACTATGAAGAAAGGCTCGGTGATGCTCATTATGTTTGTCCCGACGGCAATATCGAAGGCGCCCTCACCTTAAAAAGACAATTTTCCATTGAGGAAGGAGAGCTGAGGGAAATCTTTGATATAGACATAACCACTAATGACAATTTTCTGCAGTCCTATCTTGGGGCAAGCGCCGATAACAGGCTCAAAGAAATTGTTTCAACCATCCAGGTAGAGCAAAACAGAATTATCAGGGCAGACATATGGAAGCCTATGATTGTTCAGGGAGCTGCCGGAAGCGGTAAAACCACCATCGCCCTCCACAGGATAGCCTACCTTCTGTATACCCATGAAAAAACCTTAAAACCGGAAAGCTTTATGATAATTGCACCAAACAAACTTTTTCTGAATTATATTTCTGAAGTTCTGCCTGAGCTTGGCGTTGAAAGGGTAAGCCAGACAACATTTGAAAGCTTTGCCATGAACCTTTTGGGCAAGAAGTTCAAGGTGAAGGACGGCAATGAAAAGCTTATAAGTTTTATTGAAGATAAAAAGCCAAATGACAATAAAAATGTCATTGATAATGAAGAAAGAAGGTTCCTTTACAAGGCAACCGTATTAAAAACATCCATGGCGTTTAAAACCCTCATGGAAAGGTACGTCGAACATATTGAAACCGTCTTTGTGCCAAAGGAAGACTTTAAAATCGAAGGCATAGTAGTATACCGCTATGACGATATCAACAGGCTTTTTCTAAAGGATTACAAAAGATGGCCGCTTGTAAAAAGGATAGATGAAATAAAGAAGCATCTCAATACAAGATTGAAAGTCATGAAAGAAAAAATCATAAGTGCGCTTCATACTAAGTCCGATATGGAGGTAGAGCGCCTTAAGCTTATAATGCCGCCCGGTGAAGAACGCCAAAAGCTTATAATTGAAGCAATCGATACAAGGAACGACCGTATCTCGAGAATTGAAGCCACTTCTAAAAAAGCGGTCGGTGAATATGTAAAAAAGATTTCCAGGTTTAGCCCATGGGAGT
This sequence comes from Bacillota bacterium, assembly GCA_023441845.1. Taxonomy (GTDB): domain Bacteria; phylum Bacillota; class Clostridia; order Acetivibrionales; family DSM-2933; genus JAEZNF01. The sequence goes on from JAEZNF010000373.1 coordinate 1,494, forward strand.
ACTATAGCGAGCTAATGGAAAATGAGGAACTGCTTCTTAGCCTCTCGGAAGGACTTGCAGACAGCGAAACTCTATCATATCTCCGGAAGTACTCGGCAGAAATTATCCGTTCAGGGTTTATTGAGATTGAAGACTTTGCTCCTTTGATATATTTAAAATTCCTTATACATGGCATTGATGAAAAAATCCCCGTACGGCAGATTGTTATTGATGAGGTGCAGGACTTCAGCGTATTCCAGCTCTATGCATTAAAGATGATCATAAAGGACAGCTCTTTTACTCTTTTGGGTGACTTGTGCCAGGGGATACACTCCTATAGGGGCATAAAAAACTGGAAAGAAGTAAAAGAAGAGGTATATGGGGACAAAAAGCCCGAATATCTGACGCTCCAGCAGAGCTACCGAACATCTATTGAAATAATGGATGCAGCAAATACTGTCATAAGCCTTTTGGATGATGACGAAATAATATTGGCAAAGCCTGTTTTCCGGCATGGCGATCCTGTAAGGCTTATCGGTATGCAAACCGTTAAGGATATGGCACAGGCCATAGCAGATGAAATAGCAGATTTGAGCAGTAAAGGAATAAACTCCATAGCAGTCATATCAAAAACGCCCGATCAATGCAATAATATCCACGGGCTTATAAAAAAGCATATCCCGCAGCTGCTTTTAATAACGGGTAAGGAGGATAAGTATCAGGGCGGAATTGTTGTTGTACCGTCATACCTTTCCAAGGGCCTTGAGTTTGATGCTGTCATTATTGCAGGCGGAGAAAACTACAAAGGCAGCGAGCTTGATATAAAGCTATTATATGTGGCAATGACCAGGGCACTCCACAAGTTGGATATTTACTACACAGGTGAATTGACAAGAGTATTGGAGCCGTTAATTCATAAGTAACAACATAGTTTATGGGGCAAGCTTTGTTAACAAAGTAAAATCAGCGGTAATTAAACCTTCTTAAAAACTCTTCATTACCGCTGATTTTCTTTAATACATGCTCCTTATTAATTCGTTTCCTAGAAATGAATTATGTTCAAAAGCACTAACTCACATCTCATGTCGGATTTATGTGTTAATGCATGTCGAACACTCTATAGAAAGTGCGTAAAATAGAACACTCAAACATATTGTAACATGAAAGTTTATGTAATATTATATATATGTAATAATTAGGAAAAAATCCATTATCTACACGCTAATATGTTTACCTCTTACTAACCCGCTGATAAGGCGGTTTTTTTTTGTTGTTCAGCCTTCTACAAATTTTTTCAGTAGTCGATTACAGGGGATTTTTTACCGAAATGCCGGATTTTTAGCAGCTTATAAGTTATAAAAGCAAATAATATAATTGAATTCATATAAAAAATATGTTTTTCCGAAAATACCTTCAGTATTAAACAGGTAGCGCCTACGCTGAATATTTTGAAGACATTGCCTATGATATCTCCAATACTCATAACCCTTGCCATATAAGCTTCGTCTATTATGATCTGTAATTTTGTTCCCAGCAGAATACCGATAAATGAAAGCAGTGTGCCCTCAACAAACTGTAAGAGCAAAACGATGTATAGATCGCTTACAACACCGTAATTAAACCAGATTATACTGGTTATGATCAAAGACCCGAAAACAAAAGGCAGCATGCTTTTATTTAATAACTTAATAAGAAAAATGGATATAAACATGGCCAAAAGGTTTGTTCCGTAAAAAACAGACATCATTAATCCCCAGCCTTTATCAGTCACTCTTAAAACATCGAAAGCAAACGGGAAAAAAGCAATATTCACCGATACTCCTGCCGCACTTATGAAAGCACATAAAATCATATATTCCTTTATGCTCCTTGAGCCATTGAAATACCTTAATCCATCCTTAATTCCTGCAAAAATGTTTTTGAAAGCAGTTCTTCCTTTAACCGGCGCACTAAGTCCATGTGCCCGAGTTCTTACAAAAAGTACTGTCATAGCCGAAAAAAGATATGAAATGCTGTTTATAAAGAACGCTATATCAGGACCCCATAAGCCTATCAATATACTTGACAGAAACGGTCCGATAAGGTATGCAACACCCGATATCCCCATAATAAGAGAATTCCCAACCAATAACTCCCTATCATTTATGATATTTACAATAATTTTTTTCCTTGCCGGACCATATAAAATATCAGTTATTGACAGGATAATAATCAGGATATAGACTTCAATAATATTGTAATTGCCAACAAACATTATTACCACAAAGCCACGCAGCAAGTCTACCGCAATGCACAAGTTTTTTTCATTGAACCGGTCGCCTAAATACCCTGCAAACGGTGACAATATAATGCTTGGTACCTGAGAACATATAATTCCGAATATTGCGGATTGTCCGGAACCGGTCAGATTTACCAGAAGTATGGTCATTGCAATAAAGTGAACAGCATCTCCAAAGTTTGAAACCCCCTGCCCCAACATAAAAAGTACAAATGATCTGTTACCAAGGAGAGTTTTAATATGATGCTTCTTTTCTTGCATGAATATAATCCTCCGGACTTTCCAGTAAAAAATAAACTTAGTAATTAGATAATATTAACATCCGGTGTAATATATTACCGAGTATCCATATGTTTTTATGAAAAACATTTTCAAAAAAAAATGGTACTAAAACTTTAAACAAAAGCATATTTTCTCATATATAGATATACTGGAC
>JAEZNF010000392.1 GCA_023441845.1 Bacillota bacterium
GTCAAACATGCATCAGAATCAAAACAACCATAGAAGCCAGCCGCAAAAGACAAATACTGATTATAGAAAACACCAAAGAATCAGTTCTCCATATGCTTCTAGGCAAACCAATACAGGTCACCGTATTACTCACTCCGCAGCTTCGCACAAAGCGGAAACCCATGTAATCCAGGCCAGGCAAAATATAAAGAACGTACAAGTGAAGGATTCAACTCCAAAAAAGCCCTTCCTTAAACGTGTATTACAGCGCATATTCGGGAAATAGGCGTGCTTAAATTGCAGGGAAGTCAGCAAAACATTCTATCCTGGACTTTTAAAATACATTTGTAGCGGATAAAACCTACTACGGCAAAATCGGAGTTTACTGTAAAGGTCATATACACCTTCTTTTTACTAATGCTGCTCCCTGATCGCCCTTATAAGGCAAACTTTCAGAAAATTTGACATTTTACATAATATCTAATACAATAGAATTGTAAATTATTATTTTTATCTGTTAATTATAAATAATAATTGTTATTTTTATTATCTTTTGCATAATGCTATCATGTGCCAGTAATACTATTTTCTACTTATTTACGATAGTTCAAAATAACACCATATCGACTTGGCAGCTACTAGTATTATTCATCATATACTGTAGTTCAAACCAGTTTATTTCCATGTACAGGAAGGATATGTTATGAAAACACAGTTTAAAGCAGTGGGAAATCTATTAGGCGACTTTAAAATCAATTATATCAATACCAGAAGAAGAAGAATTGAGTTTATAGTCTTTTTTACAATCATTATTATTCTGTGGGTTCTTCAGCTTTCCAATTCTGTAGAAGTTCAGGCATACATTAGTCAAATTCAATCTTTTATATCAATTTATATGGCATTCCGTTTTGGAATTGTCGGAGCAGCGATAGCAGTCATGCTCAATCTAAAGGACATTATATATATTTCAGCCGCCTATTTAAATTACCCTTTCTATGCTTTAGCGGTGGGCGGGATCTTAAAGTTAATAAACATTATATGGGTACTTATTGTGGGAATAATGTCTATCAAGCAAGAGTACCACAGAAGAGAACTCAGGAGGCTTGCAATAACAGATGACCTGACCAACATTTATAATGAGCGTTTTTTTCACACCGTCATGGAAGGCGAATTGAGAAATGCCAGCAAAGATGGATACTCTATTGGGTTGATTCTTATAGATATTGATAATTTCAGAATGTATAACGACTTATATGGCCATGACTATGGAGATACCATACTGAAGAATACCGCTGCCATATTAAAAAGAATTGTAAATGGCCGGCATGAAATTTTCAAGTTTGGCTCCGATGAATTTGCAGTACTGGTAAAGGGCATGAATATAAAAGAACTCGAAGAGGAAGCTGAAGCAATTTATAAAAGCCATGAAAATATTAAAAGGGAATATTATAATGATAATTTAGTCAATAAAATAACATTTTCGGTTGGCTTATCGGAATACCCCAATATATCAAGCAGCAAGGAAGAACTTATAAGCCATGCCGACACTGCCCTCTATCAGGCCAAAAACATGGGTGAAGACAAGGTTAATTTTTATCAGGATATCATACTTCAAATAAACAGGAATATAGGCTCAGACCAGCAGATGGTAGGTGTATTCAAAGGCTTACTCAGCACCATCACTGCCAAGGACAAATATACTGTCGGACATTGTGAACGTGTTGCTACCTATAGTACTATGATAGCTGAAGCCATGGGGCTTGGACTGGAAGAAATCCAGACACTTATGTATGCAGGACTTTTACATGATATCGGAAAAATCGAGTTGCCAAAGTCGGTTCTCAACAAAGCAGGCAGGTTAACCGACGAAGAGTTTGAATTAATCCGCCAGCATCCGGTCAGCAGTGCAAGCATATTGAAGCCATTATCAGGTATAAATAATCTGATAGACTATGTAAGACACCACCATGAAAGATATGACGGAAAAGGCTACCCTGATCAGCTTGCAGGCGAAAATATCAGCCTTGGTGCAAGAATACTCTGCGTGGTTGACTCATTCGATGCCATGGTTTCAGACAGACCCTACAGGAAAAGCATGTCTGTCGAAGAAGCTTTTCTGGAGCTGGAGAAATTTTCGGATACACAGTTTGACCCCAAAATAGTTAATATATTTATTACTCTAATGAAAAATAGAATGTCAATTAAATATAATTATAAATTTGAAATCAATCCTTTAAAATCACCTGTTTTGCAACGTTAGCCAAATATTGAGCCTGTTATAAATTATAATTTTAAAGGTACTGTTGTAAAATGCAGTTTAACCTCAAAACCTTTACTATATAAATGTGGTTGGGAGACGTTTTGTAACAGTTCCTTTTTTAACGGTGGATTACTCCTCGCAGACCTTCTGCCGATGATATCTTTACAATCCAAATATACACAGATATAATATATATGTATATTTGTAAAATCCATGCACGGTAAAGACAGAAAATAAAATATATTTATAGTTATAGGAGGTTGATGATTATGAATGAGGTAGTAAAATTTCTTTCAGATGCAAAAATATTTTATGTTGCAACAGTTGATGGTGACAAGCCAAAGGTGAGACATTCGGTGTAGCTGTTGAGAGTGAAGGAAAGATTTATTTCGGTACAAGTAATGAAAAGGATATTTATAAACAACTCCAGGTTAATCCGAATATTGAAATAAGTACAACAGCCCAGGATGGACGCTGGATAAGATTAAAGGGCAGGGCAGTGTTTGAAAACAATTTGGATGTTAAGAAAAAATCTTTTGAAGTTTGTCCTCCGCTTATAGATTTGTACAAGACACCTGAAAATCCAATCCTTGAGGTGTTTTACATATCTGAAGGGGAAGCGACAATTTATTCATTTATTGAAGCACCAAAAACATTCAAGTTGTAAATTGCTTTATTTCCCGCTATAAAAGAACCGCTTTTACAACATTAGCCAAATATAGAGTTTATTTTTAACTTTTAATTTAGAAAGGCCGTAGTGATTTAAGCAATCAATCCGGCCTTTCCTTATTACTAAAATTACTCTTCAAGGGAATTTTATCATCTGCAATTATTAATAATTACATTTCTTTTTCGTAACTCTACTTAAATGGTGAAAATGATTTTACAAGTACAAACTTAGTTTTCATGAAAAATAGCCAAGAAAATTGAAGTGCAATGTAAAAGCTTTATCGCGTTCAATATAGGTTGTTTTATTAAAATGATTTTCATATATGCATTACACAATATTTAGTTATATAGTGTGAAATAGGTGGAAAAATCACTTCTTCAGTATAATCCTCGAACAAATGAAAAACATAATAATATATATTGCAATATTCAAAATGAATGAAAAATTTTATTGCAAAATATATAGACGGTTATACAATAAAAAATCTTGATATGATTTGGATGTATTTATTCAAAGAAAGAAGGAGAATAATGAAGAAGGAACATACAGGGTTATCGGCTATGCAGCTTACAATGATGGCATTGGGAACTGTAATAGGAGGTTCATTCTTCCTTGGTTCGTCATTATCCATTCATTCAGCGGGGCCCTCTATCCTAATATCTTATATACTTGGCGGTACGCTGGTATATTTTATACTTCTTGCTTTATCCGAAATGACAGTTGCAAATCCCGATGCCGGCTCCTTCCGAACCTTTGCGGCACAGTCATTTGGCCCAGGAGCCGGATTTGTTGTCGGGTGGGTGTACTGGACCGGAATGATTCTGGCTATGTCGAGTGAAGCTACTGCTGTTTCAATCCTGGTCCGCAGTTGGATTCCGAATATATCCATTTCAATCCTTGGGAGCCTGATTATAATTGGTGTTACACTTTTGAACCTTCTGGGAGCCGAAAAGCTAAGCAAGCTGGAGAGCGGCCTTGCTTCAGTAAAGGTACTGGCTATAGTTTCCTTTATAATACTGGCAGTATTATTGATTGTTGGGCTATTTCCGGGAACTCCGGCAATCGGTGCAGGTGAACTGACCAGGGAAGCTTTGATTCCGGCGGGTATAAAAGGTATTGCGGGAAGCATGGTTATAGTTATATTAGCTTATGCAGGTTTTGAAATAATCGGGTTAGCTGCTTCAGAAGCGTCCAACCCCAGAAAAACCGTACCAAAAGCAATCAAATATACGGTCATATCACTCGTAGGATTATATATAATATCTGTCTTTGTTATTCTTCCGCTGGTCCCTACGGCTGAACTCAGCGAAAAAGCAAGCCCTATGGTATCGGCACTTAACAGACATGGTATCAGATGGGCCGGTACTGTTGTAAATGTTGTGCTGATTACTGCGATACTGTCTACAATGCTGGCAGCCATGTTCGGCCTGGGAAGGATGATACGCTCTCTTGCAGATGAACGCCATGCACCGGGCTGGCTGAAAGACAAAAGTACCGTTCCTTATCGAGGGATATTGTTTTCCGGATTTGCCATGCTTTTGGGATTAGGTCTGGGTCTTATGCTCCCGAGCGTTTATTTGTTTTTAGTAAGCTCCGGAGGCTTCGCGTTATTGTTTACCTACGGTGCCATTATGGCAACCCATATACGTTTCCGCAAGGTAAATGGGTGTCCTCCTGAAGGAAAGTGTCAAATGCCCGGATATCCGCTTACCTCCTGGATCAGTTTAGTAAGTATAATTATTGCTATTCTCAGCATGCCCTTTGTACCTGGTCAGGCATCAGGTTTAATAGCAGGGTCTGTAATAGTAGCTTTGTATGTATCAATTTACATGGCAATGAAATTATTAACTTCCCGAAGGAGTAGTTCCAAAGGCAAAAGATTATATTACACAGGATACAAAGCCGCATTATCGGAAGAGTTCTCCAGGGAACTGACTGATGAAAATAATGATGACTCCAATGGTAAAACAAAAGAATAAATTGCTGTCCTTAAAATGCAGCTTAACTACTATATCCGGTACCGCGATTTTCCAACCATGTAATAAATAATATGGCTAAAAAGTGTTTTGGGACAGCACTTCTTACATATCATACTTCATTAAATTTCCCACATTTATTGGTGATTTGGTACCTTCATAAATCAATTGCAAGTATGGAGCAAATTTGACTCCATGTAATTTATTATTTTTTAGCAAAAATAGTTTAATAAAGTGAAAAATGTGGTATTAACAAACAACAAAATTTATTAAACGTGAAATAGCAATTCTATGGGACTTTAAGAATCTCAGCATTTGTTTCGTAAAAATTATTAAAATTGCATCCTGGCTTGGCAAACTCATGTCGTCTATACATAGCACAAAGAGTTTTTGAAAGCAGGAAAATTACCAGTTAATTCTAAGAGGAGGAATTTTTATTATGAAAGCTATAGGTATTGTAAGAAAAGTTGACGAGTTGGGAAGGATCGTGCTTCCAATGGAATTAAGGAACACTATGGACATTAACGAGAAAGATCCTATTGAGATTTTTGTTGACGTAGACACTATTATTTTAAAGAAATATGCACCTTCGTGTATTTTTTGCGGTGAGGCAAAAAACGTTGCCGAATATAGAGGTAAGAATATTTGCACAGATTGTATGAACGAATTAAAAAACAAGTAATCAGGGTGTTCCATTAATTGAATAAAGCATACCTCCCAAAGTAAAAAAAGAGCCGATAGAGCTCTTTTTTCACTTCTACGGCCATAGGTAAAGACATATTCATGCTTAGAAATATGTGTTAGAAAACCGATAGTTCGCAATACACCATTTATATTGTTGTATAATGCGTAATAAACCACTGGAAATACCGAAGTATTTATGATACACTATCTTTCAAAAACAGAAAAATAGCACTAATAAAAATACGGAAAAATCATACCGGGATAAATAGGTAAAGAAGCAGGTGTTAGCGTGAATATAAGAACTGCCAATATATCGGATCTATCTGCTATATCAGCTGTGGAGGCGGAGTGCTTTCCTCCTTCCGAGGCTGCCACGGAAAAATATTTTGAGGCCCGTTTGCGAGTTTTTCCTGATCACTTCTGGCTTTTGGAGGACAATGGAAAATTGATCGCTTTTGTTAACGGCATGGTTACCGATGAGCCGGCTATTCGTGATGAAATGTTTGAAAATGCCGAACTGCATAATAAAAATGGTGCCTGGCAGTCAATTTTCGGCGTAAATACAATCCCGGAATACCGCAGAAAGGGCTGTGCCGCCAGGGTTATGGAACGTGTCATTTCAGATGCTAAAGCACAGAAACGCAAAGGCTGTATCCTGACTTGCAAGGATGAGCTTATTCATTATTATGAGAAATTCGGCTTTAAAAATCTTGGTATATCCGGTTCTGTCCATGGTGGTGCTGTCTGGTATGATATGATGCTTATATTTTAAGCTTTACTCATGTTAAGATAAAAGGTAAACAACTTTATGAGAACCAATTACAATTGTATTGCAATTTATCTTTATGGTATGATAGGTGTATCTGATACAACACAATTTATATGAAGGCATAACATTTTTTTACTCAGCACAACTTATACCAGTTGATCAGGAGGCATGTATGAAATCATCGTGTGATTTTATAGAAGACTTAAAAGTTATAGAGCAAATCTCACTTCAAACAGAAATTACCGGAATTTAGGAGGATATTGAATGTATAGTGCGTTTTGTAGAAACTTAAGAAACTACTTAAAGCAATACGATAATCTCTCAGTCATATGTAATGGCCCATCGCCTAATAACACTTACAACGTCTTTAAACCTTACAGAGACAAAATTTTGCTCAGTTCAATAAGATTTTCATCAATTTCCTTCTTCACTTCCAGTGCTTCATTTATTTCAATATCAACTACTTTATTGTCTCTTAGTACTACTACACGGTTGCCTATACCGTCTTTTATATGTTCTACAGCACGTGAGCCCATCATTCCTGCCATAACCCTGTCACGCACGGTAGGACTGCCGCCTCGTTGAATATGCCCTAAGATGGTTGCCCTGGATTCAATACCTGTTATCTTTTCTACTTCTTTTGCAACCTCTATAGCGCCTCCAACACCTTCAGCCACTATGACAATATAGTGTTTTTTCCCACGATTCCGGCCCTCAATTATCGGCTTTATTATGTCTTAATCAAAATCAAATTCCTTTTCAGGCAGCAAAATTACCTCCGCACCACAGGCGATACCTACATTTAAAGCAATATACCCTGCTTTACGCCCCATAACCTCCAAAACGCTGCAGCGTTCATGGGAGTATGCCGTATCACGAATCTTGTCCAGGGCATCCTGAACAGTGTTTAACGCTGTATCATAACCTATGGTATACTCCGAGCATCCAATATCATTATCGATTGTTCCCGGAATACCAATAACCTTCAAACCATGAGCACCTAAATCTTTTGCTCCCCTAAAGGAACCGTCTCCTCCGATTACTACAATTGAATCAATGCCAAAGACTCTGGCCATAGCTGCACCCTGCTGAATACCTTCCTCTGTCTTGAATTGTAAACACCGGGCTGTTTGTAATATGGTACCTCCACGGTGAACTATATCGGATACACTTCTTAATGACATTTCAAATATATCACCGTTAATAAGACCATTGTAACCCTTGCGAATCCCCATTACCTTAAATCCCATATGTATACCTGTTCTTACTACTGCCCTAATGGCGGCGTTCATCCCAGGTGCATCTCCACCGCTTGTAAGCACTCCAATACTTCTTATATTATCCATAAAATTTACCTCCTGCCTTAATGCAAGTTATAGTGACGTTTGGAAAAACCAAACTGTATATTTCTTTTTGATATAATAACACATTATTATAGATAAAACTACTTTTCTTTCATATTAAAAATTGTAGCATCGTGATAGACTTAGGAGCAGTACCAACACGGTACTGCTCCTAAGTCTTTTGATAAACCAAAAGGAGAATGGTTATGTACAGCCGGAAAACGGGCAGGCTTATTTCAGGATATACGGACTATTGAGCGTAAATCACAACGGTATCATTGTTTTCATTGCTTTCATCTACGATATTGCCCCAATCAACCTTGGCTGTTACATATGGTTTGTCGGCAGGATAGTAAACAATTCATTTTAATTTATCAAAATTACAGCCTCAGATTCATCAAGAACAGGAGTGCAAATTACCTTGTCTTCTACTTTGGTGATTATTTGGTTGGTTAATGGGCCGGTTGGCGGGTTGATTACTACCCTGGTTTCCTGTCCGGACTTATATATCTCAATTCTATACCCCCTGCCATTCTTGGTTGTACGGGGTGTCCAATACTCTGAGTCCGTCAAGCTGCTATTGTTATGCAAATACGGACCATATTTATGATTTTTATAGTAAATACCGTCTTGTAGCGCTGATATAAGTACTTTTACAGAACCAGGGTCATTTTGCTTTATTTTTAGAGGATTTACTCCTGTTGAATCATATAAATCATTAAAATCCTCACAGGCAGATTCTGATAAAAAAAATGATATTGCAGCTCCAATTTCGAATGATCTTTGTTCATCAAAGTTCTTCACATCAAATGAATAGTCCCAACCTCCCGGAACATAGCCTATTTGAGTAAGAAAAGAAGCAAAAAGTGCAATAATAAACAAAACTATACTGATAATAGTAACATACGAATATAACCAGTTGTACCTGACTTTCAACCAGTTTGTACACATCAAGCAGAGCCCGGAAGTGGTTGTAAATGCTAATAACAAAATCGGGACCGGATCGGTAGTTATATATTTCAAATACGATGGATACAGGATATACATGAAATCCGAATATCTGTGTACATAATCCATATATACATATACCGGACCCAATAGGATAATAACAATACTAAAAATGAATCTCCTAATATTTAAAAACAGAAATCCCTTTATGCTCATAAAATTTTACTCCACCCTTCCCAAGAAGCTTTGTTTATATGCTGAACAGATCATTCTGCCACCTTACCAAATAAACCCATATATAATTATATATAACAAATTTACCTTTGTATATATCCCTAAATAATTTTCTCATTTTAACACTGTATTCTCCAGTAGTAATTATGATATTACTTTTGCCTTCCCGGCATCCCCCTTATTACAACATATAATTCAGTTTTTGAACTTCACCGGTCATAATATCAGGCTTCGTAGAAATGCTTTTATTGATTTTTGCCAGCGGTAGCTTGTATTAAGTATTAAGCTTAAAAAGGCAGGATTCCTTTTCCGAAAGTTTGTTGACAGTTATTCCAATTTTGTAAGTTTACGTTAATTGCACAAAAACCTGAAAACGTGGTAAAACTTCTGTCCGCCAAAGTTTTTGGTATGAAAGGGTATTTCGGAAATTGTTTTAGGAAACAAAAAGCTGAAACATGCATTTAGCAAGGGTTATGGCTAAACGGGAAATTCATTTGAATAAAAATCCCCTGAAGCAAAACTGTAATTTTGGACATTAAGAAAGCCGGAACTATGATTCCAGCAATTGTACAATTGTAAGCGTCAAACTTTTCCCACCTTTAACGATAAGACACTTTACTCTATACTCTTATCGGAAACCTTGCAGTACTCTGGAATGCTTTCAGAC
>JAEZNF010000435.1 GCA_023441845.1 Bacillota bacterium
GTGTATCAGCGGATCTCCGATTTCATCTATAACCGTTCTGTCCAATTCGGTCTCTTCTCCCGACATTTCAAGTACAATTTCCTTGTTAATGTTTTTTGAAATATCCCTGATCATCCTCGGAAATCTGTTGAATACCACTTCAACCGGCACCATCCTGACCTTCATAACTGCATCGTGCAGATTGGTAGTAACCCTCTCAAGATACTCAATTACTTCTTTGTTATTTTCCGAACCGGAAGTTTTACTTATTCCGTCAAGTCTTGTCTTGATTATTATGAGCTCGCTGACCAGATTCATCAAATTATCCAGCCTGTCGATATCAACTCTGACCGTCTTGTTTGTTTTAACGGCCTGGGACTGCTGAGGCGCTTTTGCCGCTTCGCCGTTTTCTTTTGCTTGACTATTTGATCCGGCCTCTTCGCTGCCGCTTGATTTATCCCCGCTACTTCCCTGTTCACCTGCGTCTGAAGCACCTTGCTGAGCCTGACCGGGTTTAACTTGTACAGCAATGACTTCATCAACCTCTGATATTGAATTCAGCTCCTTTACAAACAGATCGATATCCTCTTTCGAAATTACAACCACTGTGAATTCAAAATCAAATTTTTCATCCTCAATATCCTCGACTTTTGGCTGTGCTTTAATAACTTCAGAGTATTTTTCAATAGTTTGAAATATAATAAATGACCTTGCCGATTTAAGCACACAGCCGTGGCTTAATACAATGGTAATCTTATAGACATTCATCCCCGACTCGATTGCCTTGTTAGCCACATTTAGTTCATACTGGTTCAGGGTAAAATCGGCAGTAATATGCCGGCTCTTTTCTTCAGCGGCCTGTACCGCACCTGATTTTGCCGCTATAGGTGCTCCGCCCTTTATCTCAGCATTCTTCTTATTGATAATCCTGTTCAATTCGTCAATGATTTCGGAATAGTCATTATTCCCTTCACTGCTTGTGCTGATTATTTCATTCAAATAATTCTCCAGGGCATCAAGACACTTGAAAAGAACATCTACTACATTAGGGCTTACTCCTATTTCATTATTTCTCAAAGCATGCAAAACATTTTCCATATCATGAGTTAATTTAGACATCTTATGGAACCCCATAGTACCTGACATACCCTTTAACGTATGGGCTACCCTAAATATCTCATTCAACATGGAAGAATCCTCAGGGCTCTTTTCCAATTGTAACAAGCATTGGTTCAAGCCTTGTAAATGCTCCTTTGTTTCCTCAGTAAAAATTTCAAGGTATTGACTCATGTCCATTGCACTCACACCCCCACAATTCGGATAATCTCGTTTGCTATTTCATTAAGCGGTACTACAGCATCAACTACTCCTGTTTCAATTGCGACTTTCGGCATTCCGAAAACTATGCAAGACTTCTCATCCTGCGCTATAATATAAGCGTTATTCCGATTTTTGACTTTCTTGATTCCTTTGCTTCCATCGCCACCCATCCCCGTCATTATTACTGCTACTACATTTGTTAAATCCGTTCTGGAAATTGAATCCATCATCACATCAACTGCTGGCCTATGCCCTCCCAATGGGGGCTCACCGGACAATTCGATCCTGATTTTATCGCTCTTCTCTACCTGAATTCCCATATGGTAATCAGCCGGAGCAATATAAACACATCCTGCTCTTATATACTCACCGTTTTCCGCCTCTTTCACTTCAATATTACTGATATAGTTGAGTCTTTCAGCCAGCGGTTTGGTAAATCCCGGAAGCATATGCTGTACTATCAGAATAGCTGCGGGTATATCGGCCGGTAAATACGGTATAACCTCACGCAGCGCTTTTGGCCCCCCTGTTGATATACCTATGGCAACAATCTTTTTAATCCCAGTCTCACTGTCGGTCTTTTTTCGCACTTTTGCTGCATTAACCTGATTTTTACCGTTTTCTATCTCAAGTTGGCTCTTATCTTGAAATTCTTTATCTTTTTGTTTTATCTGGGCTGTAAGCTTTACTTTTTCAATTAATTCAATCTTTTTTTCATCACTGGTCATATTAAAAATATTTGTTGGTTTGGCTACAAAGTCTACAGCACCACTCTCCAAAGCCTGAATTGTAAATTCAGTTCCTGCCTGTGTCAGGCTGCTGAGCATTAAAACAGGTATATCACACATATTTTTCAATATTTTTAAGCATTCAAGGCCATTCATCACAGGCATTTCTATATCAAGGGTAATTATATCGGGTTTTAACCTTACTGCTTTTTCTATAGCCTCCTCACCGTTTTTAGCAGTATCTATAATCTGGATCTTTTCGTCACTGCTCAATATATCGGAAATCACTTTTCTCATAAAAGCCGAATCATCAACTACCAATACCCTTATAAGGAGAGGTTCCATAGACATAAGATTATACCAACCCTTTTTTTCTTAGTTTTCTTTGCTCCCTGAAAATGTAGCCTATGATAGCTTCCCTACATTTATTGTCAATTTTAGTAAACTCTATTCCAACTTCACAGTTATATATACCTTTAATATTAAGATCACTGATTCTTATCGCCTTGCCGATAAAGCTCACATAATCCCCTTCCGGCAATTGAAGCGCACACTCAAAAAGCATATCAGGATCAACTTTGTTCCTGACCGCAATACATAATCCGCCACCGCTTAAGTCCCTTGTAATCCCCTCAACGAAAGGTGTTTTACTCATTGTTTGAATTTCATCGTCCTTAATCTGCCTGAATTTTATCGGAAGTAAGCAGTCAAACCTGAAAAACTGGCGTCTTTGTATTCTTTCACAATCTCCCGTAATCTCTATTTTATAAAGTGACATATTATTTTTAACCGATTTATTAATGATGACAGCAGAAGTTCTATAAAAGTCATCCTTATGGTTGAAATAAACATTCATCGTTGTGCCCGATGGAATAAGAAAATAATAGCCTTCATGAATTGGTGCGGCAACAAATACGGTTTTATCGCCCTCAGTCCATTCAAATTCACTTTTAAGTAATGGCTCGGTTTTTTTCCCTTCAGCGTCAAAAAGCTCAAGCTCAAGCTTCGTACCCGCATCAAGATCGGTTATTTTCATGTTAATCACCCTTTTGTTTTTAATATTAAAAGACTGCCGGGTCATTATGGGGAAATTATTTTTCATCTAAGCATTTAAAAAGCCTACCAGCCTGTTTACAAATCCTTTGAATCCACTGGTTTCATTCTGGATTAATTGTTGATTTTTAGTATCTGTAAGTTTTTTCGATATCTCTTTAACATACCTGGAAGCCTGGCTTTTCGGAAAACTAATCGAAAACGGCTGCTGCATTTTTACAGCTTTGGTCACTGCATCATCCTGGAGTATGTATCCTAATGAAAATAGCTTTAAGGATAAAAATCTCTCCGAAGCTACCGAAAGCTTATTTAATAGATTATTTGCCTCATTTGCATTTTCAGCTCTATTTACTATAACCTTAATTGTCTTACTCTTATCATGGTTTGAA
>JAEZNF010000492.1 GCA_023441845.1 Bacillota bacterium
GTTATAGATGGCAAAAGAACTGAACTCGGAGTTTTAAAGGTTGCAGATGCTGAATTTGCGGTGCCAAATATTAAGGATTCATGGTGCTATATGGGAATGCCTGGAGGAATGGTTGAAAGACTTCCTAAAGGAAAAACATTAAAAATGGTTAAAGGACTTCCCGAAGTCAAAATATTTAAAATAGAAAATTAGACGTAAAGAGCAATGTATTTAAAAGGCTTACTTCAAAAGGGTAGAATTAGAATGAATGATGTATGGAGAGGAAGAAAAGAAAATAAAGTTTTTCTATGGAGTAGAAATTAGGAAGCGAAATTCCTTATGAAAATATCACATACAGAGCAAAAGCCTTTATTTAAGTAGGTTTATGAATATGCACTTATACTGTATGTTATATTTTTATAACATACAAAGTTTGCAACACTCTATTTTCAAGCCTTTCGAGTGTATGTGATTAAAATTGGGGAATTTAGGTAGGAAGCGAAAAGTGAAAAGAAATTCACATGAAGAATCCCTCGCAAGCCTTTTGCTAGAAGGTTTACGGGGGATTTGACTTTGTGTGGAGTTTCAACAACTTTAATGCCGTTACAGGCTTTATTCATAATCCTTGACCAAAAGAGCCCGGATATACCCGCGGTCTCTTGTCGTCGAGTCTATATAAAAGCCTCTGCCGTAATAAAATCTTACCAGATCCCTGTACTTTGAGGCTGTATGCAGGCTGACTTTTTTAATTCCCTTCCTTTGAAGGAGTTTATCAACCAAATTCATAAGAGATTTTCCTATGCCTATGTTGTGGTATTGCAGAGATACTCCGAACCTGCTTATGTAGGCTGAATTGTCAGGTAATATCCGGACCCGTACAGTTCCTACCGGGACATCATCAATAAAGGCGATAAATACTTCCTTTTCTTCTACATCCCTTATAATATCGTCTACACTTTCCTCTAAAGCTTCAAGAGTGCCGGAGAGACCGGTATCCGCCATGTATTTTTTAAAAGCTTCATGCGTAATGCGTTGAATTGATTCGGCATCATCAACTGTAGCTTTTCTGATCACAAAAGAATAATTCATCATAATTTCAACCGCCTAAAACAATTATTTACAAAATTAACCCATAAGAAGCGCCATAATAGCCTTCTGAACATGCATCCTGTTTTCTGCCTCGTCGAAAATCAACGACTGTGATCCGTCTATAACATCTTCGGTAACTTCATAACCCCTGTAAGCAGGCAGGCAGTGCAGGAAAATCGCATCCTCCTTGGCTTTTGAGAAAAGCGCGCCATTAACCTGGTAAGGCATGAATATTTTTATTCTCTTCTCTTTTTCGTCTTCCTGCCCCATGCTTACCCATGTGTCGGTGTAAACGACGTCGGCATCGGTAACGGCTTCAACCGGATCTTCGGTCAGAATTATCTCTGATCCCGAAAGTTTAGCGTTCTCATATGCTTCATATACCATGTTGCTGTCGCACTCATAACCCTTTGGAGTTGCAACGGCTATATTCATGCCAACCTTTGAGCATCCGTGGAGGAGTGAGTTTGCTATGTTATTGCCGTCCCCGACATATGCAAGCTTCAGGCCCTTTAGAGTACCCTTCTGCTCATATACGGTAAAAAGATCGGCAAGTATCTGGCATGGGTGCATCAGGTCGGTCAGACCGTTTATTACAGGTATACTGCCGTATTTGGCCAGTTCTTCCACATCGCTCTGCTTGAAAGTCCTTATCATAATACCGTCAATATATCTGGACAACACCTGCGCAGTGTCAAAAATGGATTCACCTCGGCCCAACTGAATATCATTGGAGCTTAGGAATAAGGAATAACCTCCGAGTTGGTACATTCCAACTTCAAAAGATACACGTGTTCTTGTAGATGATTTTGTAAATATCATTCCCAAAGTTTTGCCCTTTAGCAAATGGTGCTGTACACCTTCTTTAAGCTGTTTTTTCAACTTCTCGGACAAAGTCAGTATTTGCTCTATTTCCTGAAGAGACAGGTCATTAATGCTTAATAAATGCTGCATGGAATAGCCTCCTTTTAGTGTTTGCTTTTTTATAACGGCAGTAAAATTCATTAATAATATTATTTTATGTCTTTAAGTACATCGTCAAGTACAACAATAAAACTGTCTATATCCTCTTTTGTTATTATGAGCGGGGGCAGAACCCTGACAATGTTGGTACCGACACTTCCCACAAGGTATCCTTTCTCAAAGCATTTATTAACTATATCTTTTGCTTTATCATTAGAAACCTGAATTCCTATCATGAGGCCTTTTCCCCTGACCTCGGTTATAAAACTGTATTTTTCTTTTAAAACACTCAATTTTTCAATAAAATAGCCACCCATTTTATCGGAATTTTCCGGCAGGTGCTCGTTTAACATTACATCCATTACTGCAAGGCCGGCTGAGCATGCCAGAGGGTTTCCGCCAAAGGTTGAACCGTGGTCTCCGGGCTCGAATGCACAGGCAACGTGTTCTTTTGCGCATAAAGCTCCAATTGGGAAACCGCCGCCCAATGCTTTTGCCAATGTAAATATATCGGGTTCCACATCGAAATGCTGGTATGCAAAAAGTTTTCCCGTCCTTCCAAGGCCCGACTGAACTTCATCAAAAATGAGGAAAATGCCTTTTTCATCGCACAGCTTCCTTACGCCCTGCATATATTCCTTTGTAGTAAGGTTAATACCGCTTTCACCCTGTATAGGCTCAATCATAATTGCACATGTAGAATCGGTTATGGCATTTTTTAGAGCTTCCAGATTATTTATAGGAACCTTGAGGAATGAAGGAGTCAGCGGACTGTATGGTTTTTGGTATTTATCCTGTCCGGTTGCTGCGATAGTTGCCAGTGTCCTTCCGTGAAACGATTTTTCCAGAGTGATTATTTCGAATTTCTCAGGCATACCTTTCTTCTTAAAATATATCCTTGCCAGCTTGATAGCACCTTCATTTGCCTCAGCGCCACTATTTGCGAAAAAGACCTTGTCGGCGCAGGAATTTTCAACAAGTATTTTTGCCAGCTTTGCCTGCGGCTCAACATAATAAAGGTTGGAACAGTGAATAAACTTTTCAGCCTGCTCTTTTATTGCGTTTACAAGCTTAGGGTGCGAATGGCCCAGGGCGCTTACAGCGATTCCGGCAAACATGTCGGTGTATTTCTTGCCGTCAGTACTCCAAAGGTTAATGCCTTTACCGTATTCAAAGCAAACTGGAGTTCTGCTTCCGAATGTATTCATAAAATATTTTTTATCCAGTTCAATTATGTTATTCAGTTCCATAGTGGACACCTCCAAGAATATAATATTCATAATTATACATTTAAATGCATAAAAATGCAATATATAAATAAACAATTTTCACATCAATAGCCCTGAAATCATCAGAAATATAATGTCAGGCTGCTTATGT
The DNA here is from genome assembly GCA_023441845.1 of Bacillota bacterium. Classification (GTDB taxonomy): domain Bacteria; phylum Bacillota; class Clostridia; order Acetivibrionales; family DSM-2933; genus JAEZNF01. Next base: position 3,412 of record JAEZNF010000492.1, read on the forward strand.
CTTAATTGTTAACAGTTTTGGAATCAGGTTATATTATATGCATAAAAGCAAGGATTGTTTAGAGGTATATGATTTTGCGAAAAAATAGAATTAGAAATGTAAAATGTTTTCACGAAACATATAGT
>JAEZNF010000516.1 GCA_023441845.1 Bacillota bacterium
ATTGTTTACAGAGGCCCGTTCAAATGGGATGATAACGGAACATACTTTTATGAATTTGACTGGAGCGGAAGAAAAATATACGGAGACAGGGAACTGCAAATTTCACTCCGGGCGAAACAGGACTCAAACTACATGACTCACTGGGATCCGACTAATGACTACAGCAGAAAGGGTGTTACAAGCACTTATGCGATAAATAAAAGTGTGCCTGTATATATGAATGGTGTAAAGGTGTATGGTGAAGAGCCTCCTAAGACTACCCCGGAACCTACTCCAACGGTCAACCCCAATGTGACCCCGGACAATAACGCTTCAATTAAGGTATTATACAGGTGTGGCGTAGACGGTTCTCTGAAAAATGTAATAAGGTCAACAATAAATGTCAGGAATACCGGAACTACTCCTATTGACTTATCCGACGTAAAGGTCCGCTATTGGTTCACAGACGACGGCAGCGGGCAGAACTCTTTTACATGCGAATATGCAGCAATCGGAACGGATAAGGTAAAAGGAAAAGTCTGCAAGATTGATAATCCTGTATCTGACGCCGATTCATACTGTGAAATCGGATTTGCTAATGATGCCGGCAAGATTGCACCTGGCGGAAGCAGTGGGGATATACCTTTTAGAATTGAAAGCGAATCTACATATGACCAGAAAAATGATTATTCGTTTGATTCCAGCATGGAAAAAGCCTTTGGAGAAAACAATAAAATTACCGGATATGTAAGGGGTGAGCTTAAATATGGGGTTGAGCCTGTTGTTATAAAACCGTCTGCAACTCCGACTCCGACTCCGAAGTCCGGTTACAAGATTTCAGGGTATATCGCACCCGGATTCTCAATCCCGGCATCAAAGGCCGCAATGCTAAAGCAGGGCTTCAAGGTCGAGCTTACAGCCGGCGGTTCAGCAACTACAGATAAAGACGGCTATTTTGTAATAACCGGAGTTGATCCGGCAAGGAACCATGTGCTGAAAATAACCAGAGAAAACTACTTATGCAGGGAAATAAAGAATATTGTTGTAGACGGTGATGTTGAGATCGGTTTGGCCGGTGCTCCTGTTGTTATGTGGGTGGGAGATATAGCCAGAAACGGCGTTCAGGATAATGCCATAAACATGACGGATATAATACAGGTTTCAACGTGCTTTAACAGTGCTGTCGGTAATGCTAAATATAATGAGGGCATGGACTTCAATAAAGACGGCGCTATAAACATGACCGACATCATGATTATTGCAAATAACTTTAATAAGGTATCATCTGATTATCCGGCTGTTAAATAGCTTATGCTGAAGCTATTATTGTAAGTCGATGCTTCAAGCGGAATTATATCATTTCTGATTGAAATATTGGCTGAAATCAAGCATACAATATATAGGAGAAGTTTAATAGTAAGGCTTCCGTAATATTTGTCCATATGCGCATAATTAATTGTGACGCGGATAAATAATCGGAAGTCTTATTTTATACTTTTACTAGGTCCGAGTTGCGACTATGAATAAATATTAAAGGAAACAAAATAGAATGGGCGTGACTATATGAAAATTCTTTGTTTGCATAACACAATTATGATAACTTTCATATACCGGACTAAATACCAGTATAAGAGGTGTAATTTATGTTGTGTAATACCTGTGAGAATTTTGCCAATATTCTTGGAGGCGTAATTATAGCCTCAGAGGAAGATTTATGTGTATTAAGATGGTCATAGAATAATTGATGTTATCAGAAAAGCCTTTTGCATTGATAAAAGCTATGGAATACTATATGAATTTTTGATAGAATCTATATTCGAAAAATAATTGCTTATTACAACTGAAAATTTATTTATAAGGAGAAAAAAATGAATAATCGAGTACCGCTGGACGAATTGGAATCGCGAATGAAACGTTTCAGGGCTAAAATGGATACCTCAAATCCGGATTGGGAGATTGCTGTGGTTTTCAGCAAAGTTAACCAGTATTACTTTACAGGAACAATGCAGGACGGCATGTTAATAATTCCACGGGATAAAGAAGCCGTCTACTGGGTAAGACGCACTATTGAACGGGCATTGGATGAATCGCTGTTTCCAAGGATCGAGCCTATGGGCAACTTCCGTGATGCTGCCGCTTCTTTTACACAATTTCCCGATACGGTATATTTGGAAACCGAAGTAGTGCCGTTGGCGATGTATCAGAGATTTCAGAAGTATTTCCCGTTTAAGAATGTAAAATCTGTCGATGCGCAAATTTTGGGTATCAGAGCGGTTAAAAGCCCATACGAGCTTTCGTTAATGGAACAGGCAGGTAAAAACCATCAGAGGATATTGGAAGAACGTGTGCCGGAAATACTTAGAGAGGGTATGACTGAGGTAGAGCTTGCTGTTGAATTGTTTTCCGTAATGATGGAGGAAGGTCACCACGGAGTAGCGCGGTTTGGTATGTTTGATACCGAAATAGTTATAGGACAGATGGGATTTGGGAAAAGCTCCATTTATCCTTCATATTTTAACGGACCGGGTGGCAATTCCGGGATGGGTCCTGCTGTTCCGCTGCTTGGAAATCCAGAAAGGAAGCTAGGGAAAGGGGAACTGGTATTTATCGATGTTGGGTGCGGCGTAGAAGGATATCATACCGACAAGACCATGACATATATGTTTGGAGGGTCCCTTCCTGAATATGCAATTTCAGAGCATTACAAATGTCTTGAAATACAGAAAGAAATTGCAGCCATGTTAAAACCGGGCGCTATTCCGTCCGAGATATACAAGAAAATAATGAGTGATTTAGATCCTGAATTTTTACAG
>JAEZNF010000527.1 GCA_023441845.1 Bacillota bacterium
CTCCTGTGACAATCCTCACACCGCATTCTTTTGCCGTTTTCCCCATGGAGGACACTACCGCTTCGAGTTCATCAATAGGAAGTCCCTCCTCTATGATAAAACCGCAACTTAAGTATAAAGGCTTTGCTCCAGCCGCCGTCAGGTCATTGACGGTTCCGCAAACCGCAATTTTGCCTATATCTCCTCCCTTAAAAAATATAGGGGTTATAACATAGGAATCGGTGGTAAAAGCTATTCTGCCTCCTTTTAAATCAATCCTGGCAGAATCGTCACCGCTTAACAATATATCATTTGAAAAGTGTTTTAAAAATATCTCCTTAATAAGGTCATGTGTGAGCCTTCCGCCGCTCCCATGAGCTAGAGTTACAATTCCGGACATTTTATACCTCCAAAAATTCTTTATATATACCTGTACTTATAATAAGCCGCACATGTCCCTTCCGAAGAAACCATACATGCGCCGACGGGGTTTTCGGGTACACATGCACCTCCAAAAAGCTTGCACTCGGGGGGTTTCTTTTTCCCTTTAAGCACTTCCCCGCACTGACAGCCTTTTGGCTCTTCAATTTCCCCCGGTGTTAAATCAAAAACTTTCCATGCGTCGAATTCCTTATACTCATCTCTGATTCTAAGGCCTGATCCGGGAATATTTCCTATGCCGCGCCATCTTGAATCACACGGCTCAAATACCCGGTTCATTTTCTCTATTGCAACAGGGTTGCCTTCTTCCGGCACCACCCTTTTATACTCATTCTCCACCACAGCCCTTTTATTATTGATATTGGAAACAAGCTTTAATATGGCATGCAGTATATCCAGAGGCTCAAACCCTGTCACAATACCAGGTATTCCAAGATTTGAAGCCAATTCGTGATATATCTTGGTTCCTATGATGGCACTGACGTGTCCCGGATACAGAAAGCCGTCAATTCCTATTTCCCTGTCACCGCCCAGTATTTTAAGCGCCTCCGGGATTGTTTTATTGGAAGACAGAACCGAAAAGTTTTTTAGATTCTCGTTTAAAGCTTTTAAAACAGTCAGTGCAACAACCGGAGTAGTTGTTTCGAAGCCTACCGATAAAAACACCACATTCTTCTCCGGGTTTTCGGCTGCAATCTTTATAGAATCAAGAGGGGAATAAACTATCCTGATGTCCCTTCCGAGGGCTTTCTCTGTAAGAAGTGACGAATCTCCGCCCGGTACTCTCATAAGGTCGCCAAAAGTTGTTATTATAACGTCATTTCTTTTAGAGAGCTCAATTGCAGAGTTGATAAAAAAACCCGGCGTCACACAAACCGGACATCCGGGGCCTGATACAAGGTTTATGCTTTCCGGCATCAAGTCTCTTATTCCATATCTTGATATGGACATGGTATGCGTTCCGCACACCTCCATTATGGTAACACGGCGGCCTCTGTAAGATAAAAGTGCCCTGGATAGCTTCCCTGCCAGTTCTGAATCCCTGAATTCATCTATATATTTAGCCATTTGACAACTCCTTAATCTCCTTAAAAAGCTCTATGGTATTCAATGCCTCTTCTTCATCGAGCTTCTGGATAGCACAGCCGGCATGTATAATTACATAATCACCTATTTTTACGTCCTTTAAAAGTTCTATTGATATTTCCCTTGAGGCTCCCAGTATCTCAACAAGAGCTGTATCTCCCTCAATTTTAACTACCTTTCCCGGTACACCAAGACACATAAAATCACTTCCTCCAATTATATTTTTTGTTATCCATAAGGTTTATTTACTATTTTGCCATATTTACGGCTGCCATTACAGCTTGCCCGAGGGCTATCCCGCCGTCGTTAGCCGGTACATCGCCGTGTATAAAAACCTCAAATTCATTTTCCTTAAGCTTTACAATGCACTTCTCCAAAAGCGTAATATTCTGGAACACACCACCGCTCAAAGCCACACGGTTTAATCTCGTATTCCCACGTATAATAAGGCAGCATTTAAGGACAACCGATGCAATGGTTTCGTGAAACCTGGCTGCTATAATCCCAACACTAACCTTGTTTAGCATATCCTCCAAAATGCCTTTAACTATGTCTGAGCTTTTAACACTTGGAATACCATCCTCACTTATTATTGAAAAGCCGTAGCTGCCGAAATCACCGTCTGAAGCTGCATATTCAAGTTCAATTGCCGCCTGTCCCTCATAACTGATTTTACTTCTTACGCCTATTAAAGAAGACACCGCATCAAAGAGTCTTCCCATGCTTGAGGTTAAGGGGCTGTTAAACCCTTTTTCAATAATGGCTGCAGCAGTGCTTATTTCCCTTGAACCTATATCGCCCAGTATATTTATACCACCTAAATTGATACCGTATTCACCGTCAATTTTATCATAAATTCGGCCCAGAGTTTTATAGAGATAGCTCACCGCCATTCTCCACGGCTCTTTTACCGCCATTTCTCCTCCCGGCATTCTCACATATTCCAGATGAGCCGCCCTTTTAAAGCCCCTGTAACCCCCGGTAAAAAACTCACCGCCCCATATATTGCCGTCCTCCCCGTATCCGGTACCGTCGAAAGCTACTCCTATAACATCACCGTCCAGATTATTTTCAGCCATGCAGGATGCAATATGGGCATGATGGTGCTGCACCGGAAATTTTTCAACGTTTTCAACGGACAGGGCATATTTGGTTGAAATGTATTCGGGATGAAGGTCATACGCCAAAGCAGTATAATCTATATCCAATATTTTGCCGAAATGCTCTATACCCTCTTCAAAGGAGGCAAGTGTCTCGAAATTCTCCAAATCGCCTATATGGTGGCTCAGATAGAATTCTTCGCCTCTGTTTAAGCAAAATGTGTTTTTCAGCTCTCCTCCGCAGGCAAGTACCGACGGGAAATTAAGCCCCTTGCCCCGGAAAGTGACAGGCAGGGGTGTATAACCTCTCGAACGCCTTATGATATACTCTTTCCCCATAAACACCCTGGTAACCGAGTCATCCGTTCTTATATATATCTCTCTGTTATTTACAAGAAAATAATCCGCAATATCCTTTAAGTTTGCCAGTGCATCTTCATCCTTAAAGTATATCGGCTCGCTGCTTCGGTTGCCGCTGGTCATAACCAGTGCGTTAAGCTCCGGCCTTTTGAAAAGAAGCAGGTGCAAAGGGGTATAAGGAAGCATAATTCCAAGGTTGGGATTGTTATAAGCTATGCCCTCGGGAAGCTTTATTCCGTCCCTTCGCTTTAAAAGGACAATAGGCTTTTTTTCCGACTCCAGAACTTTCCTTTCGGCATAATCTATTATACAATACTTTGAAGCTGTGTCAAAATCCCTTACCATTATGGCAAATGGCTTATCATCGCGAATTTTTCTTTTTCTGAGGCTTTTAACAGCATGTTCATCCATCGCATTGCAGGCCAGATGGTATCCTCCTATGCCTTTAACAGCTATTATCCTTCCCTCCAGAATCAGCCGGCTGACATAGTCCATAATGTCTTTTTCATCAATCCTTTGCCCCTTATTATCCAAGAGGGACAATTCCGGTCCGCATTCAAAACACGAAATGGGCTGAGCAAAATATCTCCTGTCGGAAGGATCATAATATTCCGACCTGCACTCTGGACACATCTCAAACTTATCCATGGTTGTAAGGCACCTGTCATAAGGAATACCCTTTACTATAGTAAATCTGGGACCACAGTTGGAGCAGTTTATGAA
>JAEZNF010000531.1 GCA_023441845.1 Bacillota bacterium
ATGTATCAATAAACTATAGGTTTTTGAGACAGGAAGGCGCGGGTTTTTGCACCTGGTTTGGTGCAATTTCTATATTAAATTGCCAGAAGGCTTTATTCCCGATTGTTACACGGGGGTTATAGCCCAACAAGGCGTACGCAAGGACGCTGCGACCTTTAATAAATCTTATCTACCTCTTACTTTAACTTACTTATATAAAGATTTCCAACTAATTCTGCATTAAGTCAAGAAAACTGTTTCTAATTATTCCTACGCAAAAAGGTGGTTAGAATTCTTTATCTAGGTAATCTGTTATAGTTTTTATATATTTATTGTTACCGGAATCATTTATTTCTTGATTAAGCTTATCATCTATATTGAATGACCCATCAACCTTTTGGAAGAAAACACAAGCTCTGTGCCAAGTATTATCATCGCTTTCAAAAGCAATAATGATTACATCTTTTAGTCCGTCCTTATTAACATCTTGAAATGATACTGCTTTAACATCCACGCCATATGGAAATGGTGATCCAAAAGAATAAAGAATATCTCCATCTTCATTTGTTAAATAAAATTCTGTAAGTATGTGTTTTCCAGTATCACATTGTCCTGATACAAATTTAACGTTACCCCAAGAATTCAAATCAACTTTGAAAGATTGATTTTTAAAAGGTCTAAATTTAAAATCACTAAGATTATATGGATTAAACTGAAAGGTTCCATCCAAATGTAAACTTAAATCCATTGAATAGTCTTTTATTTCTTTTGATTTATACTTATACTTAAAGGTTGCTTCAATCCCACCATTTGGTTTGAACACTAATTTGACATTTGCCGTATCTCCCGTGTTTACATTGAACTGGCAATAGGCTGCATCCTTATCAACTATACCATTAAAATATCCCCAACAGATAGAATCATTAGGTGAATTATATTCAGAATTAGGTACGTATGTCTCAAAAAGTGAGAATTTTCCCGATATTTCTCCGTTTGCTATTTTAGAAATATGAAAAGAGGGATAATTATCATCATGATCATTAATGCTATTTTTCACAACCCATACTTTTTTAACGTATTGATTATAATCAATTAAATCACTTGGTGCATATGTTGCTGTAGGTGTTTTTGTAGGTGCTTTTGTAGCTGTATTTGTTCCCTGAGATTTTTCACCTACACTATTTGATATAGCAGTCTCCAAAGGCGATTGTAAAGTTTTGGGAGAAGTATTGATTGGAGAACTATTTCCGCACCCATTCAAAATAAGTAAAGCTATTAATGCAGCATAAATCAATTTTTTAATCATTCTTTCCTCCAGTAATTCTCCAAACAAAACCAAATAGTGAACAATGTTTAATAAACTGCATTAACTTCAAAGCCCTTCTTTCAAAACCGGCATAGGAATAGGTAAGGTTTTGACGTGATCGCCACCTTTTCCCCCTCCTCCAAGCCGGACAGGAACCTTTCAATTCACCCGGCTTTCCAACAAACCAACCTACTTGCCTTCTTCGGCTTTCGACCTCCTGCTACCTCACGATAGCAGTTTGCTTCAGTTTAAAACTTTAAGCTTTTTCCGGACCATGCCCCGTGATTCAGAGCAAGCCACGGACGGCTTGCCCACAAACCATTACAACTCATTCTTCATTAACAATGATAATCCCTTTACTTCATTTCTACTAGATCAGGTTCAATACAAATGCATTTTGCCATCCAACAATCAGATTTTTCTGTACCTAATTCATGATTGTTAATACACACAATATTTAAGCCATCTAATCCATCTAGTCCACAGCATCCATTTAATCTTGACTTATCCGAATGTCGCTCTGTGTTAATAATATCTTTAATGTTTATGATAAGATTCCCTTCAGTAGAGTAATAATCACCATCATCTATTATATAATAACCTTGTGGTATGTAATCTTCACCATCATTCTCATTCAATAAGTTTTTATCTTCTAATTTTATTAAATTATTACTGATTTGAATTTTACATTGTTTACAAAATAACTTCATAAGAAACCCCTCGATTTCAAAATACTTGCACATCACGTTCGATACCGAAATATTTCGGGCATGGATGCCCGGTCTTGCATGGTCTGTCGCACTAGCGTTGCATTTCCGACATGTGTTGTATATATAAATAATATTTTTGTATATACGACATATGTCAGATATAAGTGCTATGGTATAACTTTACTGCTCATTTCATCAGACCTTAATCCCTGATTAGACAAAATTCTGATTATATTCAATTCAACAATATAACACTGCAAAAATAAACAGAATAAATTCGACAAATTTATTTAAATCAACCATTCTCTATGTAATTATATAATATATTGTATAACATTTCACCAAAATACTAAAAATTTTCTCACTTTTATACAGCATTCAAAACACCAGAACCTCTACTGAAAAAAGCTTGTAATTTATAATCAACTATTTTGCTTTCAACTAAAAAAACTGCCTCAGTTTTTTGAGACAGTTTAATTATTATTCTCCTCCATTCATTTCTCAAAGCAGCCTCACAGCGACAGTTTAGTTTATTGGTTAGAGAAATTAATATCGTCGCTTTTGGAGCCTACCACTTTTATATTTATTCTGTCCAGTGTAGATATGCCCTGCAATGCAGGAAGAACCTTGTATGCATTATCAGTATTGCCTGCAAATGGAATATCTGCTACCCATGCCTTGACATAATAATCTCCGTCAGCCATCCTGTCATGGGTATACGCCTTCATGTTAGCAGGATTGACCTTAATTGTAACAGTCGATGTCTCAGTTATTTTATACATACCTTCCTTATTTTCATCCTGCTTGTCATTAATATATTCTCTGTATTTATAACTGTTGAAACTACCCAGCGTCCCCGATTCCGTATAACCTTCAAGTATATTCTTCCAGCGGGCATCCGTTTTTGCATCGGCATCTTTATCAGTGGCTACACTCAAATGATTATCAGTGCGTTCATCAATAACTTTGGGATATTCTATTACTTCCGGCTGTGCCTTAGTATAATAAATCGTACTGTTCTTATTATACTCAACTTCCATCCACTTTCTGCCATCCAATCCTACTGAGTTTACCGAGAGCACCGCAGGTTGCCCCACATAACCTTTGCCGGATAGTTTTGCAGGCTGATTATTCAGGTACACCGGATGGTTATTCTTATCTTTATACACAAGATTTGACTCATATCTGAATGCGTTTATAAAAGCCTGGACAAGGTCGGTATGATCTTTAGTACTGCCTTTACTTGGTTTATAGGTCACAGTTGTTATCTTAAAAGTATATTTTCCAGCAGGATTAAAGTAGAAACCCGACTTTATTGGGAATTCTATTCCGCTAAAAGCTTTGTCGGTTGCCAAAACTCCTTTTTCTATTGATGACTTTTTATAGTTATCTTTCAAACGGCTTGCTATTTTCCATTCACTATTAGCGCTATTCTGATTGGTAAACGTCCTTTTATATTGTCCATTTACCCTTACAGGGCTTGAAAGCGTATTATTTCCGTCCATATTGTACATCAAGCGTATAACATTAAATTTATACGGCTCACTTGTCCAAAACAGATTCTTTGTCCAACTGGTATCAGTGTTTGTGTCAATCTGGTTTTTATAGGTCTTTGGCGCAATGGTCTGCTTACCGTTATAGATATGGGTCGTAATACTTCTTGTATCCGTACTTCCATTAAATTCTGCGTCTGTATCGTCTTCATGCCCGGGACAATATGACGAACCATCTTCTTTTACATTACAGCCGCTGCAATGATATTCATAATGCGCATATGCTTTACCTGTATTAAAAGATATTTTGCCGTTATTTACCGTTTTGGTGTCAGAACCCGAGGTGCCATTCAGCCACTTTTTATTCTCAGGATCATCATATTTATCATTGTCGTTAACATTTGTTGCATCCCTTCTATGAATTGTTGTGCTTATTTCAGGATGCTTGATAATTTTAGCAGCTGGCCCGGATACAGCTTCATTTACAGTATTGCCGGAAAAATCAAATGGCTTGAATAGCTGCGGTGAATTGTTAACTACATCCAATTGACCCCATGCATTTCCAAACAGGCTTCCATTATTCGGAGCTTCCAATTCTGCCCCAATATCTTTACCGTCAGCCAGAGTAAATTTAACACTTTTACTTAAAACATTATAAGGGATGTCGATATGTCCTGTTGTAGCCGGTATACGTTTTGACAGGCCGATCTTCCAGCTTAATATGTTATTTTCCAGATTGATTTCTTCCGGGTCTTTCCCGTCCTCATTTAGCTTAAACTCAAAATATACATCACTGTCTTCCGGCATTGTAAAACTTATGTAAAACCTGGTGCCGGAAGCCGGAATGTCAATTTTTTGGTCTGTCATTACTATTTCACTTGATGATACTTTGTTATATGGTATGGATGTTCCATCTTTTTTTGTGATTTTCAGTTTGTAATCTACTCCTTGATAAGCCTTATTATTTAATTTTGAGCCGACAATTATGCCAACTTTAACCTCCTCACCCGGTTCTGCTTTTTCTGAGGGCAGGGATGGATATACATGTTTAAATTGGGCATATAATTCGTCATCATCCATCATGTCAAAAGGCTTTAAAAGAAATGACTTATAGTTCAAATTATAGTCAAACGTTGAATTGCTGGTGTTACCATCCCAATAGTAAAAAGCAATTCCCAAACCCCAAGCATGCTTAGTTGGCGGTTGGATTATGTACAGGCAATTTTCAAAGTTTTCGACTGGTGGGGGATTTAGAATATTTTGTGCAAAATATTTACGTCTTTTATCAGAATCGTTTTTATATATTTCTTTGTCTAAGTAAGAATCTAGGGTATTAGGTAAAAATCTAGAACTTGCAATATCATTAATCCACTTATTTATATAATACCTAACATCACTAATATCTTTCACTTCAGGCTTTCTTCCATTTTCAAAATACAGATTTTTTTTATTACCCATACTCCAGGGATACTCAACCCACCTTTTATCTTTGGATTTGTATCCCTTATTATCATGGGGAAAATCCGGGTTTGAAAAAACAGAACCGTCTTTTGCATATCCTAATGCTCTGAAAATCTTTTCATCTGGTTGATATTTACCTTCGCTTAATAAGGCTGCCAATTCATCGACATCTTTAGCATAGTAATAGTAATTTGTACCACTAGTAGTTGTATTCTTACTTACTGTTTCAGGGTTATTTCCATACACAAAAACAGGGGCATTTTTAAAAGCAACTGGACCCTTCCTAGCATAATTCTCAAATAATTCAAGCTCCTTTTTTTCACTTATTCCATCTGAATTATCAATAGAAACTTTTGCTTTTGTTTTATAATAATCCGATAATTTTAATGTTTCATTTAGAAAACTGTTTGCATCATTTACCGCCTCTAAAGCAGTTTGATATTCCTTAGCATATATGTTTATAGGTGTACTCGAAGCAATAAGAGATAAAGCTATCAAATAACATATTATCTTTCGCACTCTTTCAACCCCCTTAAAATATTATCATCTTATCATTGGTAGCTTACGATAAGGG
>JAEZNF010000569.1 GCA_023441845.1 Bacillota bacterium
GATATATCCAACTATTTCTCCTTTATTAATTTGAAAAGAAATGTTGTCTACAGCAGTCTTAGTAACATATTCTCTACTAACTAAGCTACGCAAAGCACCACTTAAACCTTTTCCTCTTATTTGACGCTTAAAGTCTTTTCTAAGATTTGTTACCTCAATTATTGTCTTCATCCCCCTAATTTAAAAATTACTCTTCCCAAAAGCCCCAGAAGTAATATTCTTTATCGTACCAGTAATTGTTACACCGATGTTGAAGTTATGTTGTAAAAGTACTTAATTCTGTATTTTTTACTTTGTTTCTCCTTAAACTACATTTTTTACTAGTATAGATTAACATGTTTACAGGAAAATTACTAGCTACTTTTGGAAAATCGTCTAAGCCAAGTTGCTCATTTTCCAAAAGGAGCTAGTTGTAAACTTCCTGACTATACTTGTATGTAACTATGATTATTGAACTAGAATCCAAGTATTTTTTCACATACATTTACACCGTCTTCTTTTTGATTCCAGATCTTTTTCATGCCTTTCTTCTCAAACTCTTTATTTATCCTTGATTTAACTGGGCAAAAATCGTTGCATAACAAGTCACATGACGTGTTCTTTTTCTCAATTAACTCCTTCAATGAGGTTTCCCTTATATTTCCGACCCTCTTGTCGGGAGTATAAGCTGACGTATAGCATTCTCTAATTTCACCTTTTATATCAATACAAGGACCATAGTGCCATGCCATGCATCTAGGAGTATCTACCATCAATGTTTCCCTCTTTGCAGTGTAATCGAATAGTTGCTTTCTGATAACTTCATATTCTGATACTTCAAACATATTGTCAATATTCTTCAGAGCAGATCCTACAAGTGAAGGTAATTTGCAAATAAACTGTGCATTTCTTGAATCAGCAAAACTTTTTAATGTTGGTAACTCTTCAATGTTGTTCTTCATAATTACTGAACTGAAAGCAAACCTTGTAACTGCTCCAACTTCAGTATTATTGAGATTTCCATAACCACATTCAACCATTCTGTCAATTCCACGCATAAACTTCTCAAATGTTCCACTAACGCCTACTATTTCTTCATATCTATCCTGGTTAATACTTTCGAGCTTGATAATCAATGATGCATTGTTCTCATAAAGAAGCTTTAGAAAATCTAGCCCTGGCATGTTATGTACTTTCTGGCATTGATTATCATCACCGAAAATAACTCCATTACTAACAACAATTGTAGATAATCCAAGAGTTTTAGCATGCATTACAATCTGAGGCAAGTTAGGATCAATGCTTGGTTCCCCGTCACCGCAAATAACTACAGTTTTAGCACCGAGTTCCGCTGCTTGTGATAATATCTGCTTCTGTTCATTTAAATCCAACTCACCCTCACGTTTTCTTTCGTTACCAGCATAACAATAAATGCATTTTAGATTACATCTGTTTGAACAGCTAATACTTACACCAAGTATTTTTGCTGAACTAACCCCCGGTTGGTAATCCTTCCAAAACAATTCCAATTCTTTTGGAGAAAAATCATCTAATCCTCTTAACTTTAGTGATCCCATTTTTTAGCCCTCTTTTCAAAATTTAATCTATTTATAATAAGAAGCATTTTTTAAATCTCTGCTTCCTTTACCCAATCAACAATTCTCTTGACCGTGTTATCTAAGTTCTCTTCTCTTTCTACAATTAAAATATTTTTATGATTTACTAACTCCTTTGTCAATGCCTTCGCTTTGCTTACTACAGCTGAATTATCTTCACTCCAATTGTGCCAGTTTGTATAAAGCGGATCCTTAGGAGAATAACAATTTCTGGCAAACATATCCCAAACATCCAACCCTTTTTTATTTCTTGTAAGAAGTACAATATGAGACAATTTTGCGGTCGATGATTTTTTTGATATTCCCATCTCAGAAGGCATAAGCTGCATTTTATCTCTTATGCTATCTAGCTCACTATCGCTATAATCACTTAATTCTTGTGGGAAGTGTCTATTTAAGCTTTCAAAGCTTCTTAAAGTTCTCATCGTTAAGTTATAGTGTGTTGGCCATCCAAAAAGTATATTCTCACCCTCTGCTTTTTTTACAAAAACCTTATCTCGCGACACTTCATTAAAGCCATAATCAAACATCATTTTTAATGATGTAGGTGTTTTTCCACTACTCTTATCTCCCATTAACATAACACCTTGACCATCAAGCCCTTCTAACACAGCCCCATGATATAAAATCGCATCTTTCTCTTGCTCAACGCACACCTTGACTAAATCCCTTATTACTCTTTTTCCATCACGAGTTAGCATGGTAAGATCTTTATTATAAACTGTTACTTTATTGGTTACATAATTGATATGGTATACACCCTTTGTCATAGAGTTATATACAGACCTCACATACCCATCATCGTAGCTGAAACCCTTTTCATAAAACTTATGCATACTTCCGTTTAAAATAATTAATTCATTTCCTCTTTCGATGATTTTCTTAGTATTCTTGTACTCATCCGATACCAGCTCAACTGTAAATGCAGGTTCTTCATTGTTGTCATGAACCAAGTGAAAATAATCATCAAGAAAAGATGTAATAGGCTTCTCAACATGCTTATCAAAAACCACATTGAATTTTAACCCAATATATCCGTAAATCGGCATAATACGACACTCCTTTATTATTTATATTCAAAAAACTATATTAGTATTATTTGGATTTATTTTTTAGATAATTGACTACACCACCAGCATGTATGATTTCTTTGATAAATTCAGGAATTGGATTTATTTTATATGTGACTTTTTGCGTAAGGTTAATTATTGTTCCAGAATTGATATCAATTTGCAGAACATCTAGGTTTGAAATCTTATCGGCATCATTACATTCTAATACTAAAACCCCTAAATTTAGTGCATTCCTATAGAAGATTCGGGCAAAGTCCTTTGCTATTACAGCTTTCACTCCTATTTCCTTTAAAACTGACACAGCTTGTTCTCTTGCTGATCCACTACCAAAATTATTTCCACCAACAATAAAATCTCCTTCGTGAAAATTTTCTATAAAATTCTCACAGTTCCTAAATGTATATTTAACCATATCTTTAATAGTTGGTAAGCACAAGAATTCCCCACTTATAATTTGGTCAGTATCAATATTGTCACCAAATTTTATCGCTTTACCTACGTCCATTTATATAACCTCCCTAGGATCCTCAATATGCCCCGCAACCGCTGATGCTGCTACAGTAGCAGGACTTGCCAGATAAACATTAGCTTCGGGGCTTCCTGTTCTTCCTCGGAAATTTCTATTGGCGGTAGAGATCAAATTTTCTCCTGATGCC
>JAEZNF010000589.1 GCA_023441845.1 Bacillota bacterium
CGGCATTATAATCATTATCCTATTTATATTTGCTTAAAATAAGCTTTATTTTGCTTTTTTTAATAATCTGAATCCTGCAATTGAAAGTATACCTATTATAATAGCAGGGATAAATAATGTATCAATAATTCCCCACTCCAGTCCTGTATTGATGCTGCTAAATAATGAAATAGCAAGGTAAATTAGGTTTATGGCAGCGATTATAAATAATGCCAATGCGAATAATTTAGGACTACCGGGTTTTTTGTAAAAGGGTGGAATACGTCCGCCTGTGTAAAATCCCGGGTCATACTGGTGATCTTGCCATTCTTTAATTGCTTCAATATAGCCGTTTCTTTTAAAACTCTTTTTAAATATCCACTTACTCTGGCTCATCTTTTTGTTAAGAGTATATTCTCTGCATATTACTGCACCGCAATTAGGGCAAAAGCCAAGTTTCTCATCAAAGGAATGATTACAATTAAAGCAATCCATGTCCGCACCTCCCCACACAACCAATTAACATTATAATATACTTATTCTACGATTGATTTAAACTTTGGTTTTTATTTAAAGCAATTAATTACAATTTTATTGTATAATTTAACAGCAGCATTGTCAACCACTCTTTACGAAAAGAGCACGCAAATGGCCGTTTTAAAGGGGAAATCAGATTTTTGTTTCACACTCAAATTGCTGTTAATATTAGGATGAGGGTATAGTTTAGTTTAATTTGTCATATAAAAATATTGTGATTTATATTTGCTGTGATATAATAGCGTAGAGTATAGATTGAATTATTTTATAAATTTAATGAGGTTAATATATGTCCGAACATTTAAAATACTGGGTTTGGTTAAATTCTATACCTAATGTTGGAGCGGTTAAGGGCAATTTATTGATTAATCATTTCGGTGATCCGAAGAATATATGGGATGCCTCGGAAGCGGAATTAAAGACGGCGTCTTTTCTCAATGCCCGGACTATAGGCTTTTTAGCAGATGACAAATATAAGAATGAGGCACTGAGGCAGTTAAAGGTAATTGAAGAATTAAAAATAAAAGTAATAACAATAAAAGATAGCTTATATCCATATTATCTAAAGAATATTTACGATCCGCCGATAATTCTATATGTGAGAGGAAATATTCTGGAAGAAGAAAAATGTATAGCGGTTGTAGGCTCAAGAAAAGCTACATCATATGGGCTAAAGATGGCCGAAACAATTTCATATGAACTGGCAAGGCTTGGTATTACGGTTATTAGCGGTATGGCAAGAGGGATTGATACATATGCCCATAAGGGAGCCTTGAAGGCTGGAGGAAGGACTATCGCCGTTTTAGGCTGCGGGCCTGATGTTGTATATCCGGCTGAAAATAAACAGCTTATGGCTGATATAAAAAATACAGGCGCCGTTATTTCCGAATTCAAGCCGGGCATGCAGCCGATAGCTACAAACTTTCCGGCAAGAAACAGAATCATAAGCGGTATGTCCCAGGGTGTTGTTGTTATTGAGGCCGGAGAGCGGAGCGGTTCTCTTATAACGGCAGGATTTGCACTCGAACAGGGAAGAGAAGTGTTTGCCGTACCGGGCAATATTAATAGTTTTTCAAGTGTAGGTACCAATAAGTTAATTAAAGACGGAGCAAAAATTGTCACAGATATTGAGGATATACTTGAGGAATTAAGGGTATATAGTCTTAAGGATAAATGGACAGGTTTAAGGAGAGAAGAGGCTTTCGACCAATCAAGGTTTAAAGGCCTAGACAGCGAAGAGAGAAAGTTGGTCGAATGTTTGAAAAGTGAGCCTTTACACATTGATATTCTGGCTGATAAGAGCGGCTTAAGTGTAAAGGCTGTTAATGCAATACTTGTCATGCTAGAATTGAAAGGTATTGTTGAGCAAGCACCAGGCAAAATATTCAAGATAAAAGAGTAAAATACGGAGGATCAGTATGGCAGAAAATTTAGTAATTGTTGAATCACCTGCAAAAGCCAAAACTATAGGAAAGTTTCTGGGGAAAGGTTACAAAATAACCGCATCTATGGGACATGTAAGGGATTTGCCCAAAAGCCAGATGGGTGTGGATATAGATAATAACTTCGAGCCCAAGTATATAACAATACGCGGAAAGGGAGACCTGATATCCAAGCTCAAAAAGGAAGCCAAGAACGCCGATAAAGTATATCTCGCGACTGACCCTGACCGTGAAGGCGAAGCCATATCATGGCATTTGGCAAAGCTTTTAAATATAGACCAAAATGAAAAGTGCAGAATTACATTTAATGAAATTACTAAAAATGCTGTAAAAAACGCCATTAAGGCGCCTAGACAGCTTGATATGAACCTTATTGATGCGCAGCAGGCAAGAAGAGTGCTTGATAGAATTGTCGGTTATAAGATAAGCCCCCTCCTATGGAGAAAAGTGAGAAAGGGCCTAAGTGCCGGAAGGGTTCAGTCTGTTGCAACAAAACTGATATGTGACAGGGAGGAAGAAATAGAAAAGTTCGTTGCCGAGGAATACTGGACCATTGACGCAAAGTTCAATCAGTTGAAGGCTAAAACGTCATTTGATGCAAAGTTTTACGGTACGACACAAGAGAAGATTGAGCTTAAGAATGAAGAACAGGTAAATGGCATACTGAAAAAGATAGAAGGTAAAAAATATACCGTTACAAAAATTAAAAAGAGCGAGAAAAAGAAGACTCCTGCACCCCCTTTTATAACAAGTACTTTGCAGCAGGAAGCAT
Organism: Bacillota bacterium; assembly: GCA_023441845.1. GTDB lineage: Bacteria > Bacillota > Clostridia > Acetivibrionales > DSM-2933 > JAEZNF01. The sequence goes on from JAEZNF010000589.1 coordinate 2,731, forward strand.
CCAGGAAGCTTGGTTTTACCACCAAGAAAACCATGATGGTTGCCCAGCAGCTTTATGAAGGTGTTGAAGTAAAAGGTCACGGTGCATTAGGTCTTGTTACTTATATTCGTACCGACTCAACAAGGGTATCTTCAGAAGCGCAGCAGGATACAAGAAATTTTATTGTGGAAAAGTACGGAGATAAATATATTCCTGAGGAAGTCAGGGTTTATAAGAACAAATCCGCTTCACAGGATGCGCATGAATCAATAAGACCGACCTATATTGACATGACTCCCGAGTTTTTAAAGGAATCCTTGACAAATGAGCAGTTTAAACTGTATAAGCTCATATGGGAGCGGTTTATAGCTAGCCAGATGTCTTCGGCAATATACGACACCCTTGCTGTGGATATAACTGTTGCAGGGTATGTATTTAGGGCAAATGGCTCAAAAGTCAAATTCCCGGGTTTTATGGGCGTTTATACCGAGGGAAAGGACGAAGAAACTGAAAATAACGAGACAAATATACCGGCTCTTACCGAAGGAGAGGAACTGGAAGCTAAAAAAATGGAGCCGAAGCAGCACTTCACACAGCCTCCTCTAAGGTATACCGAAGCAACGCTGGTTAAGGTCCTGGAAGAGAAGGGTATAGGAAGGCCAAGTACCTACTCCCCTACTATATCAACAATTTTATCCAGGGGATATGTAGAGAAGGATAAAAAGTTTTTGTTCCCTACCGATTTGGGTAAGATAGTAACAGATATAATGAAAAACCACTTTAAGGATATTGTGGATGTATATTTTACGGCTCAACTGGAAAAACAACTGGATGATGTTGAAGATGGGGAAAAGAAGTGGGTCGAAATAATGAGCAGTTTTTATTCCCCGTTTGCCGATGTCCTTAAGGTTGCCGAAAGCAGTATAGAGCATGTGGAAGTGCCTGATGTAGTGACCGACATAATATGTGAAAAATGCGGAAGAAATATGGTTATAAAAAACGGAAGATTCGGTAAATTCCTGGCATGCCCGGGTTTCCCTGAATGCAGGAATGCAAGGCCTATATTGGAAGAAGCCGGAGTTAACTGTCCTAAATGCAAAGGAAAAGTTCTTTTTAAGAAGACTAAAAAAGGCAGGAGGTACCTGGGCTGCGAGAATAACCCTACATGCAATTTTATGACATGGGATAAACCTGCCGGGGAAAATTGCCCGAAGTGCAGTAACTTCCTTGTAAAGCACTTTTCCGGAAAGAAGGAAGTCTTAAAGTGCAGCAGCGATGCTTGTGATTACAAGCAGGAAAAATAATTTTTTAAGTAAGAGCTTAACAATATACAA
>JAEZNF010000601.1 GCA_023441845.1 Bacillota bacterium
ATACTATAGTCTCCATAAAAGAAGAAGTTGAATTCTGCAAATCATATCTTCAGTTGTTTAAAATAAGGTATGGTGATAAAATGTCATATGAATTTACAGTAAAAGAAAATGTCCTGGAGTTTGGTATCATTAAGCACCTTTTGCAACCAGTCATAGAAAACTATATTGTGCATGGATTTGACCTCAGAAAAGCTAATAACCGGATAACTATAACCGCATATAAAGATAATGATGATATATATTTCGAAATTGTTGATAACGGAACCGGTATAAAAAAGCAAAAGCTTGATATTTTAAAAAAGGATTTTGAGAGGTTTGACAAATCAGATAAATCAAGCATCGGTCTGCGAAACGTAAATGAAAGAATTAAATTGATTTATGGACAGGAATATGGAATTAGTATTCAAAGTCAGGAAAATGTCGGGACGACCGTAATGTTGAGAATATCCGCAAAAACAAGAATGGAGCTGATTACCTGTGTACAAAATACTGATCGTTGATGATGAGCCTTTCATTCTGGATGGACTGAGGCACATTATAGATTGGGAGGAGTACGACCTGGAAATCATTGGAGAAGCCTCGTATGGGAGTGAAGCTCTCGAAATAATCGATAAAAATAATATTGATATTCTCATTACAGACATCAGAATGCCATTTATGGACGGCTTCGAACTAATTAGACAAATAAGGGAAAGAGATCTGGATATAAAATGCATCATATTAAGCGGTTATGATGATTTTAGCTATGTAAAGGAAGCTGTTCAGCTTGGAATTGAGAATTATATACTGAAGCCGATATCTAAAGGAGAGCTTATTTCAACCTTGTTAGCCACCCAAAAAAAGATTGAGAATGATTTGCAGAAGAAGGCTAGGATAACTGAAGGATCCAAAGTTTTGCGGGATAATTTGTTGTTAAGATGGGTTATGAATGATATCACCGAAGAAGAACTACTGGATCGTATGAATTTTCTGGGTATTAATATAGAATCTAAGGAATATATGGTTGTAAATATATCAGCAAATAAAAATGATAAAAAGCCTGCGATTGAAAAGGTTATAAATCAGGTGATTGATGGAATAATTCCAGCCTTGACCTTTTCGGATCTGGGTGGTGATATGATACTAATCATTTTTGATTTAACTGATGCTCAGAAGGCACTTCTATTTAATAAGCTTTTCCCTGAAATTCAGCAGGAGTTGAAATCATATACCCAGGATGAAGTGTTTATAACAGCCGGAAGCTACGAAAAGGGATTGCAAAATGTATATAAAAGCTATTCTTGCGCCAGATATTTACAGGATTACAGGCTAATAATGCCTTCAAAGAGAATACTATCTTATGCAGATACTATAAAAAACGAACGGAATGGAAATATTGAACTGAAAATTGATTACGATGCGTTATGCAACTTTATTATACTAAAAAGAAGAGAAGAAGCGTTGAAACTAATAGAGGAATTTTATAATTCTCTGATAGGTATCCCCGGATTGAACCCGTCTGTAGTCTATAACATTACTATTGAAATATTATTTAATACAACCACTACCATAAAAAGGTTAAGGGGCGGTAAAGATGTATTTGGGGAAATGAAAGTCATAAAAGATATGTATGTTAACATTCTTAAAATAAAGAATATTGATGAACTTATGGATTGGTTAAAGGTTGTAATAAACTCTTCTGTTGATTACCTGTCAATAGAAGATGATAGGAATAACAAGCTGATAGAAAGAGTGCTGATTTATATTCATAATAATTATGCCGGTGAAATCAATCTTAAAACGATTGCATCGGAGTTTAGTATAAATACCGCTTACCTTGGTCAATTATTCAAGAAGCAAATGGGAGAATCCTTTACTAACTATTTAAACAGATATAGAGTAGAGCAGGCTATAGAGCTTATGTCAAAAAGTAACCTGAAGGTGAATGAAATATCAAAATCTGTAGGCTATTATAACATCAGCTATTTTTATACGGTATTTAAGAAAATCACAGGTGTTTCTCCCAATGAATATACTATAAATACATTCTGATATATAATTTTCAAAACTAAATATATAATTTTTTGACTTGTTCACCCTACGGCAGTCATTGTAATATTTATTCACAGCCAGTTGGTATATCTTATAGGAAGAGGCGACACAAAATGGTTCTGCCGAACAGGAACAAGTTTAAATTTCTTTTGTCTGATAGATTATCTTTATTAGTAATGGCACTGCCATGCATATTGCTGGTAATTGCGTTTTCGTATGTGCCACTTTTTGGATGGCTTTATGGTTTCTTTGACTATAAGCCTGGGTATAATCTTTTTGAATGTAATTTCGTGGGATTGAAATATTTTAAACTAGCATTTAATGATAACGAGATTTTTCTTGTTATGAGAAACACACTTGTACTTGGAGGTCTTGGACTTGCTGCATCAGTTCTGCCCCCTGCTTTTGCGATATTTCTGTCAGAACTTAAAGGCAACAGGTTTAAAAAGGTACTTCAGATAGTTACAACAATCCCTAATTTTATCAGCTGGATATTGGTGTACGCCATTTTTTTCATGCTTTTATCTGTTAATGATGGGATCGTAAATAAAGTGTTACTTTCTACCGGTATTATTAAAACACCTTTAAACCTTCTGGCAGACGAAAATGCAGTATGGCCTTTACAAACCTTTATAGGTATTTGGAAGAACATAGGGTTTCAGGCGATAATATATCTGGCTGGAATATCGGGAATAGCCCCAGAGTTATACGATGCTGCAAATGTAGATGGTGCAGGCCGGTTTAGGAAAATAGTACATGTTACTATTCCTGGGTTAATGCAGACATATTTTTCAATGCTATTACTGGGAATAGGGCTGATCCTTTCTAATGGCTTTGATCAGTTCTATCTGTTTAAAAATGCTTTAACCTATAACAAAATAGTAGTTTTAGATGTATATCTATATGATATAGGCTTGGGTAACAACCAATATTCACTTAGTACGGTATTAGGCATGTCCAAGACCATAATCAGTGTAATTCTGCTATACATAGCCAATGGGTTATCAAGATGGATCAGGGGTACATCAATTATTTAACGTGAGGAGTTTTCTAAGTGTTCAACATTAAGAAGATCAAGTTTAAAAAAAGCGATATTGCATTTCAGATGTTTGCATATGTTGTATTTACAATAATTGCGTTTATGTGTGTTTATCCGTTCTATTATATTTTTATATATTCCCTTAGCGACCCTTCGGAGGTTGCGAAGAAAGGCATGCTTATATTACCTGTTGGATTTACATTAAGAAATTATGTATCCATATTGTCTCTAAAGAATATATATAGAGCTTTGTTTGTTTCAACTGCAAGAACTATATTGGGAACTGCTTCAGGCGTTGTTCTTACTTCGATGTTTGCCTATGTACTGACCCAAAAAGGTCTTGTGGCAAGAAAACTCATGTATAGACTTACTGTTACGTCCATTTATTTGAATTCCGGCATAATTCCATGGTATATAACTATGAAATTTTTTGGCCTGAAGGATAATTTCCTTCTTTATATCCTACCCTTATTAATAGTACCGTTCAACCTTATACTTGTTAAAACATATATAGAACAGTTGCCGTTCGAATTACAGGAGTCGGCGAGAATGGATGGAGCAGGAC
>JAEZNF010000608.1 GCA_023441845.1 Bacillota bacterium
GAAGAAGAGACTCTTTAAATAAGGTGGTGTTTTTGTAATGCCTGAATTTTTACTAAGGCTTAAGCAAAGAGTTCCTGAGCTGTGGAAAGATCTTGACAAATCACAGAAAAAAAGAATCTATATAATATCAGCTCTTTTGATAGCGGCTATTGCTGCAAGCATAATTTTTGCAACAAGGACGGAGTATGCTCCGCTTATAAAGAGCAGCGATTCAAAAGAAATCAGTGAAATGACAAAAACTCTTGATGAACAGAACATCAAGTTCAAGCTGGTAGATAATAACAGCACAATTCTTATTAATTCAAAAGACAATGACAAAGCAAAGGTTGCATTGATTCAGGCTGGGTATCCCAAAAGCGGCATGACTTTTGAGGATGCTTTCAGCCTTATTAAGATTAACACAACAGAAAGTGACAAAAAAAAGCTTTGGAAACATTATGACGAGTCGGTATTAAGTAACAGGCTTAAAATGTTGGCCGATAATATTGAAGAAGCAAGTGTTACAATTTCTAAACCGGACGGCTCTGAGTTTGTCGTTTTAGATGATTCAAATAAAGAGGAAGCGTCTGCCAATGTAATCATAAAGCCTAAAAGCGAATTAACTCCAAAACAGGTTCAGGGTATAGTTATGATGGTGGCATCAAGCGTTGAAGGCTTGGATCCGGAAAAAGTAACTGTCCTTGATAACAATCTGAACATTTTAAACAATAATTCAAGTGAAGATGGTATAGAAGCTGCAAGCACCCAGTATGAGATGAAAGAAAAAACTCAGAAGGCGCTTGAAACCAGTGTCTATAATTTGTATAACAAGGTTCCTCTCGACAGTTTTGAAAGTCTGAGGGTTGTTGTAAACCCTGTTCTTGATTTCAATAAGCTCAAAACTCAAACAAGTGATATAACCAATGGAACAGGAATGGACGGCGGCGCTGTCATAAGTACAAAGGAAATAAAGGAAAATCTGGTTAACGGAAATACCAGTGATATACCAGGCACCGACACGAATCCGGGAAATGGTACCACTACTTATCCTACTGGATCTGACGGCAAATCAACATATAATAAAACGGATAAAACAACCAATTATGAGTATCAAAGGATTATGAAGGATGAAGAGAAAGCATTAGGAATAATGGACTTTGAGAAGTCGTCAATGACAGTTGCTTTATACTACGGAAGAAGAGTAAAAAGCGATGCCAACTTAACCCAGGTCTTTATTGACCAGTTGAAAAGTGATGTCAGCAGGGCAACGGGAATATCTGTTGCCAATATATCGGTGAATAAATATAAGCTTGCGCCGGAAGAGATTGTAACCAAGCCTATGACGGATACAATAAAGGAACTCGTAAGTGCTTATGGATTCTTTGCACTTATTCTTCTTTTGATTATTGGCTTACTGATAGCTGCTATCCCGAGAAAGAAACGTGTGAAGGAACAGGAATTTGTTCCGGCGGCAGAAACAGCCGGGGGTCCTAATATGCTTGAAAACGGGCTAAGATTTATTGTGCCGGAACCGACTGAACCTATTCCTGAAATTAATACGGAGGAAAGGTCCGAGGTTAAGAAACAAATTGAAAAGTTTGTCAAGCAAAAGCCTGATGCAGTTGCACAGCTTTTAAGGAATTGGCTTTCAGACGATTGGGAATAAAGAGAGAAAAATACCCATATAAGTTAATTTGTTTACTATTACAAACTATGAACTGTATAGTTTTAGGAGGGGGATTATCGTGGGACGAGGCGGTACTATGGTAAAAAGCGAACGCAGTGGAAGAGAAAAAGCTGCCATGCTGTTAATATCTTTAGGACCTGAGCAGTCGGCCGAGATATTTAAGCATCTTAAAGAAGAAGAAATAGAACAGCTTACGCTTGAAATAGCAAATATAAGAACGGTTACTCCTGAAGAGAAGGAAAGAGTGTTGGAGGAATTCTATCAGATTTGTCTGGCCCAGGACTATATAGCAGAGGGCGGTATAAACTATGCCAAGGATATCCTTGAGAAAGCTCTGGGTACACAGAAAGCGCTTGATGTCATCAATAAGCTGACTGTTTCTTTGCAGGTAAGGCCATTTGACTTTGTCAGAAAGGCTGACCCGTCACAGCTTTTAAACTTCATACAAAATGAGCATCCTCAGACTATTGCATTGATACTTGCGTATTTAAAGCCTCAGCAGTCTTCCATAGTTCTTTCGGCTTTGCCGCAGGACAAGCAGGCCGATGTTGCAAGGAGAATTGCAACGATGGATAGAACGTCACCTGAGGTAATAAAGGAAGTTGAAAGGGTTTTGGAAAAGAAGCTTTCATCCCTGGTTACCGAAGACTTTACGGCTGCCGGCGGTGTTCAGTCAATTGTTGACATTTTGAACAGTGTTGACAGGGGAACGGAAAAGTATATTATGGAGACCCTGGAAATTGAAGATACCGATCTGGCAGAAGAAATTAAAAAGAGAATGTTTGTATTTGAAGACATTCTTTCTCTTGACAACCGCTCGATTCAGAGATTCCTCAGGGAAGTTGACAATAACCAGCTTGCAATTGCGCTTAAAGGTTCGACAGATGAAGTACAAAAACTCATTTTCTCTAATATGTCCAAGCGTTTGACAGAGATGATAAAGGAAGACATTGAATTTATGGGACCTGTAAGGCTTAAGGATGTTGAAGAGGCTCAGCAAAAAATTGTTAATGTAATACGTAAACTCGAAGATGCAGGTGAAATCGTTATATCCAGAGGCGGAGGAGATGAGATAATTGTCTAGCCGGGTATTTAAAAATTATCAGGTCAATATAGGCATTCCTTATCAGATACAATCTGCGCTTGCTTTTCAAACATTAAAGCAGGCAGCAGAAATTCTGGAAAAGGAAGAAGAAATGGCTAAGGATGATGAATTTAATGAAACGGATGACGAAGTAGAGGTTTTAGGTCAGGCCAGTGCTGAGGCTGAAGTTATTATACAGGAAGCAAAATATGAGGCTGAAAGAATAATTGAAGAAGCGCAGAGAACAGCACTTGAAAATTCAAAAAGGATTGAAGAAGAAGCAAGAACGAAGGGGTTTGAGGAAGCATTTAACGAAGTAAAAATGCAATACGAGGACTTGCTTCAGGAAGCAGAGTCTATAAG
>JAEZNF010000625.1 GCA_023441845.1 Bacillota bacterium
CATCTATTGTTATACCGGCAGGTTCATCCATCTCAACCGGATGTGAATAACCCAGGGTAAGAACCAGTTTTTTTCCTTGTTTTTGCGCTCTATATCCAACGCCTACAATATCAAGTGCTTTCTCAAATCCGCTTGTAACACCAACCACCATATTGTTAACAAGTGTTCTTGTCAGACCGTGCAGAGCTTTATGATTCTTCTGATCCGAAGGCCTTTGAACCAAAATCTGATCAGCCTCTATCTTTATTATCATATCCTTATGGAGATTTTTTGTCAAAGTCCCTTTTGGGCCCTTTACTGTCATTAAATTATTCTCATTAACCTTTACATCTACACCTTTTGGCAATGCAATAGGCATCTTACCTATTCTTGACATTTCAATTTCCTCCTGTTCTTATATTATGGGCTTAAAACCCTTTTCAGAAACTTAGTATATTTATTTTACCAAACAAATGCCAGTACTTCTCCACCAACACCGTTTACTCTAGCTTTCTTATCCGACATTATTCCTTTTGATGTGGATATTATAGCTATTCCTAATCCACCTAAAACCTTAGGCAATTCATCTTTACCAGCATAAACCCTTAAACCTGGCTTACTGATCCTCTTAATACCTGTTATAACATTTTGTTTGTTAGGTGTATATTTTAAAGCTACCCTAATTATTCCCTGTTTTCCGTCATCTATAGCTTCTACATTTCTTATAAAACCTTCTTCCAAAAGTATGCTTGCTATAGCCTTTTTTACATTTGATGATGGGATATCGACAGACTCATGTTTAGCAGAACTTGCATTTCTTATTCTGGTTAACATATCAGCTATTGCGTCTGTTATTTGCATATGTTAAACCTCCTTCCATAGATTCTTTTACCAACTTGCCTTTTTAACGCCGGGTATCTGACCTTTGTATGCTAATACTCTAAAGCACAAACGGCATATTCCGAACTTTCTCATATAAGCATGAGGCCTTCCGCATAACTTACATCTGTTATATGCCCGTGTTCTGAATTTGGGCGGTCTTTGCTGTTTCAGTATCATTGACTTTTTTGCCACGCGTTAATCCCTCCTTTAGCTTTGACTGAATGGCATTCCGAGCAATTTTAAAAGCTCCTTTGCCTCTTCGTCATTTTTAGCCGTTGTTACGAACGTTATATCCATACCTCTTACTTTGTCTACCTTGTCATACTCTATTTCCGGGAACATAAGCTGCTCTTTTACTCCCATGGAGTAATTTCCTCTTCCATCAAATGAGTTGTTGGATACACCTCTGAAGTCTCTAACTCTTGGAAGAGCTACATTAAACAACTTATCAACGAATTCATACATCTTCTCTCCACGGAGTGTTACTTTACATCCTATATTCATACCCTCTCTTAACTTGAACGCCGCAACGGATTTCTTTGCTTTAGTAACAAGCGGTTTTTGTCCTGTTATAATAGCCAGATCACCTGTAGCTGCATCCATAGCTTTAGGATTTTCCTTAACATCGCCAACGCCCATATTTATAACAACTTTTTCAAGTTTCGGAATCTGCATGGGACTCTTGAATTTAAACTTATCCTGCATCGCCGGTACTACATCACTTAAATACTTTTCTTTAAGTCTTGCCATTAAATGTTAACCTCCTTTCAAAGCTTACTTGTTATCTACATGTTCTCCACATTTTTTGCACTTTCTTACCTTACTGCCGTCATCAAGAATTTCTTTTGCAACCCTTGTTCTATCACCGCATTTCGGGCAAACCAGCATTGCTTTTGAAGCGAAAACCGGAGATTCCTGATGAACGAGACCTCCCTGCTGATATCTTCCCTTTGGCTTTTTGTGCTTGGTGCTCATGTTAACACCTTCGACAAGTATCATCCCTGTGCCGGGGTAAGTCTTAAGCACTTTTCCCTTTTTTCCTTTATCTCCGGTCTTTCCTTCTCCTCCGGAAATCATATAAACCGTATCGCCTTTTTTTACGTGAATTTTTTTATTTTCCAATTTAAGCCGCCTCCTCCCTTATAAAACTTCTGGTGCGAGGGACAATATTTTCATAAAATCCTTATCCCTTAACTCTCTAGCAACAGGACCAAAAATACGAGTACCTCTCGGGTTATTATCATCCTTTATTATTACTGCGGCATTCTCATCGAACTTTATATATGAACCGTCAGGCCTTCTTACACCTTTTCTTGAGCGTACTATTACACATTTAACTACGTCGCCTTTTTTTACAACACCACCGGGTGTTGCATTTTTAACCGAAGCAACGATAATGTCCCCGATATTTGCATACTTTCTCCACGAACCACCAAGTACCTTTATACACATTAATTCTTTTGCACCGGTATTGTCCGCAACTCTAAGCGTTGATTGGACTTGAATCATCTCATTACCTCCTCCCTGTAGTATTACCGAGCTTTTTCAACTATCTCAACAAGTCTCCATCTTTTTTCTCTACTGAGTGGACGAGTTTCCATAACTTTTACTCTATCCCCAATTTTGCATTCATTCTTTTCATCATGCGCCTTTAATTTATAAGTTCTTTTAACGATTTTGCCATAGAGAGGATGTTTAACACTGGTCTCTATCGCAACTACTATAGTCTTATCCATTTTATCGCTAATGACTTTTCCCGTTCTGGTTTTTCTCAGAGCTCTTTCTAACAATTTAGCTACCTCCTTTTAAGGGCCAATACTATTTGTCGGTCCCTTTCAACTGCCTTTCCCTTATAATTGTTTTAACTCTCGCAATTGACTTTTTAACTTCCTTAAGCTTCATCGGATTGTCCAGTTGATTCGTTGCAAGCTGAAATCTTAATTTAAACAATTCTGCTTTTAATTCCTTTTCTTCCTTTTCTAACTCTACTTGGGACTTCTCCCTGATTTCACTAGCTTTCATTTGCTTCACCGTCCATTTCATCCCCGCGGGTTACAAATTTACATTTTATCGGAAGCTTATGCATAGCAAGCCTGAATGCTTCTCTTGCAGTTTCTTCCGGTACACCTGCGATTTCAAATAATACTCTTCCCGGTTTAACTACAGCCACCCAGTATTCCGGTGATCCTTTACCGCTACCCATACGTGTTTCTGCAGGCTTTTTTGAAACTGGCTTATCAGGAAATATTTTAATCCAAACCTGTCCACCCCTCTTTATAAAACGGGTAAGGGCAATTCTGGCAGCTTCTATTTGATTACTTGTTATCCATGCAGGTTCAGTGGCTTGTAATCCAAAATCACCATTTGATACGGTATTGCCTCTTGTAGCCACACCTCTCATTCTGCCTCTTTGAACCTTCCTGTGCTTAACTCTCTTTGGCAGTAACATTAACGTTCTCCTCCTTCCGCCTTTTTCTCCTTCTTAACAGCTGGAAGTACTTCTCCTTTATAAATCCAAACCTTAACGCCGATTTTTCCATATGTTGTATCTGCTTCAGCAAATCCATAGTCAATATCAGCTCTTAATGTCTGAAGAGGAATTGTTCCCTCATGATAATGCTCTGTTCTTGCTATTTCAGCTCCGCCAAGTCTTCCTGCAACTGCTGTTTTAATACCTTTTGCTCCCATTTTCATAGACCTTGACATTGCCTGTTTCATTGCTCTTCTGAAAGAAATTCTCTTTTCAAGCTGTGATGCAACATTTTCTGCTACCAGCTGAGCATCCATTTCCGGTTGTTTAATTTCTGTGATATTTATTAATACGCTTTTACCGGTCATTTTTTCTATTTCTTTCCTTAATTCTTCAATACCGGTACCGCCCTTACCAATAACAAGACCTGGCTTTGCAGTATTAACATTTATCTTAATCTTATTAGCAGCTCTCTCTATTTCGATACGAGATACTCCTGATACATACAATTTCTTTTTTATAAACTTTCTAATCTTTACATCTTCCACCAGTAATTCGCTGAAACCCTTGTCGTTTGCATACCACTTAGTGTCCCAGTCCTTAATTATACCAATTCTTAATCCATGAGGATTTACTTTCTGGCCCATTATCCAACCTCCTTTTCGTTTATTCTTTTTCCTTCAATACCAATGTTATATGACTAGTCCTCTTTTTAATCCTGTTTGCCCTTCCTTGAGCTCTGGGCATTACTCTCTTTAAAGTAGGTCCCTGTGATGCAAAAGCTTCTGCAACATATAAATCGTCCCTGTTAAGTCCGTTATTATTGGAAGCATTTGCTTCGGCTGACTTTAAGAGTTTGTATAATAATTCAGATGCAGCCTTTGGAGTAAACTTTATTATACCGTAAGCTTCATCTATATTTTTATTTTTTATAAGATCAAGTACTATCTTAACTTTCCTGGATGATATACGAGCATATCTTAAAACAGCTCTTCCCTCATCTTTTCCGATTCCCAGCGCTTTCTTTTCTCTTTTAGATAAAACAACCGGTTTGTTACTTTTTCTATGCTCAGAACTATACTTCTCCAACAACTGTTCCTTATCCTTGAGAAGTTCGTCTTTTGATCTAATCTTTCTTTCCAACCGGAATTCCTCCTTTCAAAACTATCTTATACAGTTAAGGTATAAATTATTTTAATGCACTTGACTTTTCTGTTTTATTTCCATGACCTTTAAATGTCCTTGTAGGAGCAAATTCACCGAGCTTATGTCCTACCATATCTTCAGTAATATAAACCGGTACATGTTTTTTCCCGTCGTGCAGGGCAATAGTGTGTCCAACCATCTGCGGAAAAATTGTTGAAGCTCTTGACCATGATTTTAAAACTTTCTTTTCGTTTTTTGTATTCATGTCTTCAATTTTCTTAAGAAGCTTCGCATCAACAAAAGGTCCCTTCTTTAACGATCTGCTCATTTACCATAATCCTCCCTTCAAAAGCCTTAAGTCCTTATCACTTATGAACATTGCATCATTATCAAATTAATTATTTCTGGTTCCTTCTCTTTACTATAAACTTATCGGTTTTATTTTTCTTTTTCCTTGTCTTAAAACCTAATGTCGGTTTACCCCAAGGTGTAACAGGACTTGGTCTTCCTATCGGTGATTTACCTTCTCCACCACCATGAGGATGGTCGCATGGATTCATTACAACACCGCGAACTGTAGGTCTTATACCCATCCATCTCTTTCTTCCTGCTTTACCTATAGATATGTTTTCGTTTTCAATGTTGCTAACCTGTCCTATTGAAGCTTTACAGCTCATTCTTATCTTTCTCACTTCATTGGAAGGAAGTCTTACCAGAGCATAATCTCCTTCTTTTGCCATCAACTGAGCAGCATTTCCGGCAGCTCTAACAAGTTGTCCGCCCTTACCCGGTTTTAATTCGATGTTATGAATCATAGTACCAACAGGTATATTACTAAGCGGTAATGCATTACCCGGTTTAATATCCGAATTTTCCCCGGACTCTACATAATCTCCGGCTTTAAGTCCTACCGGTGCGATTATATATCTTTTTTCACCGTCAACGTAGTTAAGAAGCGCAATATTTGCAGTCCTGTTCGGGTCGTACTCTATTGCAGCAACCTTTGCCTTGATACCGTCTTTATCTCTTTTAAAATCAATTATTCTATATTTCTGTTTAGCTCCGCCACCTTTATGACGAACTGTAATCCTGCCGTATGAATTTCTCCCGCCGTTTTTTGACAGAGGCGCCAATAACGATTTTTCAGGTTCTTTTTTTGTTATTTCCTCAAAAGTGGAAACCGTCATATACCTTCTGGCAGGAGTTGTAGGATTAAACTTTTTTGTCGGCATTTCTTCTCACTCCTTATCAAACTTAGTTTTCTATTGAGCTACACCAAATTCTTCTATACTTGTTTTATACTTTTTAACATTTGCAGTAGTTTTTCCACCCTTGGTCATAAAGTTTTCAGGCTTCGGATCCAAATCTATCTTAACTATTGCTTTCTTCCAATCCGATCTCGGACCTACATGAACACCCATTCTCTTTACTTTGCCCTGATACTTTATAGTATTAACCTGAACTACCTTAACCTGAAATAATTTCTCAACCGCTTTTTTTATTTCAGTTTTTGTAGAACTTACATCAACTATAAAGGTGTACTTTCCGCTGGCAATTTCGTCATTGCTTTTCTCGGTAATATAAGGCTTTATAATTATATCTTCATAGCTTCTCATTATACGTACACCTCCTCTACCTTTGATACAGCATCCTTGGTTATAATGAATTTGTTATATTTCAATATATCAAACACATTTATTGTGTTTACGAGAGCTGTTTTTACACCCGGAATATTTCTTGCAGAATTTTCAATCTTTTCATCTTTTCCGGCTATTACTATCAACGCACTATCTTCTACTTTCAAATTGCTTAAAAGTCCTACTATCTGCTTTGTCTTAAAGCTATCCATTGTCAAACTGTCTAAAACAAGCATATCATTTTCTGAAACCTTTGATGATAAAGCTGATTTCAAAGCCAGTCTCTTTAATTTCTTGGGAATTGTATATCTATAGCTTCTCGGCTTAGGGCCTAAAACTATTCCACCTTTTATCCATTGTGCAGAACGGATACTTCCCTGTCTTGCTCTACCGGTACCCTTTTGCCTCCATGGTTTGATTCCTCCACCGCTTACTTCACTCTTTGTCTTGGTGGACTGAGTTCCCTGCCTTCTATTCGCTAATTGGTTAACAACCGCTATATGCATGGCTTCTTTATTTGGATTAATACCGAATATTTCTTCTTTTAGATCAATATTTCCAACCACTTCACCGCTTACATTATATACATCAATTTTTGGCATTTTACTTCCTCCCTTCTTATGTCATTTACTTACCTGACTTTACAGTACCTTTAATAAACAACAAACCGCCTTTAGGTCCGGGAACCGCTCCTCTAACAAGCAGTAAATTTCTTTCATTATCTACTCTGACTACCTCTAGATTTTGAACAGTAATTTTATCAACACCCATATGACCTGGCAGTTTTTTTCCTTTAAAAACTCTTGCAGGATTTGTGTTTGCGCTCATGGATCCAACTCTTCTATGGTACATGGAACCGTGTGTTTCTCTACCGCCCTTTTGTCCATATCTTTTTATAGTACCCTGGAATCCTTTACCTTTTGATATTCCGCTTATATCTACCTTATCGCCATTTTGAAACATGTCGGCAGGCTTTATATCCTGACCTATTTCAAAACCTTCTACACTTTCCAGCCTGAATTCTCTTAAATATTTTTTAGGTTGTACCTTAACCTTTGAAAAAGTACCTTTTGCCGGCTTTGACAAATTCTTTTCCTTAACATCAACAAAACCTACTTTAATAGAATTGTATCCGTCACTTTCTACAGTTTTCTTTTGAACAACCGTACAAGGACCAGCTTCAATTACAGTTACAGGAATTATTAAACCGTCTTCATTAAAAATTTGTGTCATCCCGACTTTCTTGCCGAGTATGCATTTTTTCATCTATATTTCCCTCCCATGGTTATTGGTTCGCAATTTTTACGAACATGACCTGTATTTTCATCATTCATGAATATTACAGCTTTATTTCTATATCTACACCAGCCGGTAAATCCAATCTCATTAAAGCATCAACAGTCTTTGGTGTAGGTAACAATATGTCTATAAGTCTTTTGTGTGTACGCATTTCAAATTGCTCACGTGAATCCTTATATTTGTGCGGTGCTCTTAATATAGTAATAATTTCTTTTTCTGTCGGCAGCGGAACCGGCCCAGATACTTGTGCACCTGTTCTCTTAGCTGTTTCAACTATTTTTTCAGCTGACTGATCGAGAACTTGGTGGTCGAATGCTTTTAACCTTATTCTTATTTTTTGCTTGTTTGCCATACATAAGCCTCCTTTTGATTTTTCGATTGTTACGTACAACAAGCATTAATCTGTACACTATGCCGGGTGTTTCATATTTAGTTATTTAAAAACCCAGGTAATAGCTATTAAAGCTACTTTAGCCTGGGCTGTACCATCATAAGAATTACACATAAAGTGTCTCATGCAAAATGTACAGTGACTTGTCGCCCGGTTTCTTGAATCGGACATTCTCCGTGAAAGTTACCTATTATAATAATAGCAATCTCCCACATCATCGTATGCCATGTCACAACGTTTAATATTTTACTACAAAAAATAATAGTATGCAAGCATTATTTTTAAAATAGTAAAAAAATTTCTTTAATTTAATAAACAAAGCCTTATGGTGTAGACCATGAGGCTTTGATATAAATCTGGCGGCGACCTATTTTGCCGGGCCGTGGCCGGCCGAGTATCGTCGGCACTGAGAAGCTTAACTGCCGTGTTCGGGATGGGAACGGGTGTGACCTTCTCGTAATAACCAC
>JAEZNF010000660.1 GCA_023441845.1 Bacillota bacterium
CCTTATACCTGCCGCTGTCTATATTCCCAATAACCTTCTCATAAAAGAACCTGTCACTCTGTGCCTCACTGGAGGCATAGCTTACCGAAAGGGTCATAAGCCCGTAAAAACTCCGGCACTCCTCACAGCTTTCAATATGCTGCTTTATTTCTGCCATTTTATCCTGTGAAAGTCCTCCTTCGGCGTAATTAATTATATCTTCCCTGTTAAAATTGCATTTCATATTTGAACACCTCTCTTACGCTGTTCTTCAAATTTAATCCATAATGCCTCTCTTGCCCTTTGTACCCTCATCTTTGCTGCCTGGGCGGAAATCCCAAGTATCTCCCCCACTTCCTTATATGAAAAACCCTGAACGTTTTTAAGTAAAAATGCCATTTTCTGTTCACCTTTCAGGCTGTTTACCAGTCCGATTATCTCCCGGTAGTGTTCCTTCATTTCATATACTGTCTCGGGACAATGGTCAATACTGCACAAATCCTCCGGCATTTCACCATGTAAGTCAACAAAATCGTTTTTCTTCTTTTTCTTATATTCCGTCTTAAACGTATTTACTGCAATTCTATAAATCCATGAAGAAAAACTTAGGCTGCTGTTGTACTTGTAAAGATAGTTATAGGCCCGAATAAAAACTTCCTGCAGTATTTCTTCTGCATCCTCCCTTGAATAGGTCATTTTCAAAAGAAAACTGTACAGGCGGTTCTGATAATTCTGCACCAATAACGAAAATGAGTCTATGTCCCCTTTTAGAGTATTTGCCACTAAAATGCTGTCCCTGTCCAATTCTTTTCACATCCCCCGATTTAAGTAAAATGTTTATCCGGATAAACCAGAAGCTTGCTTCTATAATATATTACCTCGAAAAGTGTGAAAGGGTAACGAATTTTTAGCGTAAAATTTTGAGAGCGTGTCAGGGGATTCTTTGTCACGTTTTAGCCGTTCTACCATTCCCCTTTATAGATAAACAACTTTAAAATAAAATAGAATTTATTAAGCAGCCAAAAAGTGTTTAATCATCACTATTTTCGCTGCTTAATATTTAAAAGTATAAAGTTGTTTATCTTTAGACATTTTAATAGATATGCAATCTACTACTTAATACAGTCTTATATGTGTTTATCAACCTTGTCGGAAGATTTGTCCTCAATAAGAGAAATCAACGGATAAACGTCATTATAGTGTTTTTGAATAAACATGGCATTCTTCTTTTTGAATAACTTTTCTGCCAGTCTGTCGGCTATAGGCATTACAATTCTTTCATGGGCACACACATGCATATAAATTCCCCTTCCACCTGGAAGGCAAATTCCTTAATAGTTCGGGATTATTAGAAATCTCAGTCTTTTTAGGATACCCCGGAGTTTTATACTTCCTGACCTTTCTCAGTTTCATGTAAACCACCTCCATATGGTAATTTTATCATTAGACGGTATTTAATACAATAAAGTTCCTTATGAACAAACCTAATTAACCTTCCACTTGGTAGAAAGACTACAGGCAAATTTTCATCAGTATTTTAAGTGAGACGCTTCAAAACAATTTACCAAAATATGATTTCATAAAATTTATTATTCTACACAATTTATTTATGAGAGAAAATACTATTAACCCAAAACCGACTATCAAATGGGAGGCTATTATGAATCCACATCTGCATGAATATAGATTCGACTCAATTATTGTAAACGGACATAAGCATAAAATAAAAGGATATACGGAGAGCATGCTGGGAATAAATATATTGCATTTTCATTACTTTGTGGGCGTTTCCTCCTACAACAACCATACTCACTATTTTTCCGGCTATACAGGTCTGCCCGTAAGAACAGAAAAAGGCCATATTCACAAAATAGATGGCCTCCTGGAAATAAACAGCCTGCATGATCATTTATTTGACGGCTTTACATTTGAAGAGGTTGCATATATACCGGGGAAAAAAGTAAGGGAAGCGTATATATGACCCTTACCACTCCCCCTGTATCTGCGCATATTTATGATCCACATTGAAATTACTGCTGTCAAAGTAGTTTGCTATTGTACCGAAGGTAGTATCGACATTTATCCATGCTCCCTTTGAGCTTGAATAGACCTGGTTCCACGCATGGTCTCCCCACGACACTCCGCTGAATCCAAGCCCTGTTATAAGGCGCACTTTGAGTCCTACTGCACGGCACATGGATATATAAAGGCATGAATAATCAAAGCATATACCTTTTCTTGTATTAAAAGCCACTATTGAACCTGACGAAATACCTTCAGGATTTGCGCTGACCTTCTGAGCCTTATCCTGGTCATATTTCAAATTCTTTGCTATCCACTTGTAAAGAATACGAGCTTTCTTATAGTCATCTATTTCGCCTTTTACAAGCTGCTTTGCCATACTATCTATTTCCGGGCTTGTTTTTATGGCTTCATCAAGCGTTACTCCATTAAAATATTCAACTACCCTCACATTTCTTCCTGTAATATTCTTTGCCAATCTGTCTACTATCGAATTTCCGCCTGCACCGTCTTGTAATTCACCTTCACTTAGTTTAAACGAATCATTTAGCAAAACCGGTATTTTTTTTGCAATGCTGGAGTTCAAAATAGGATTTAACGCCTTTTCATTCAAAAGGTTATATGCTGTTGACTCGTTCATCC
>JAEZNF010000662.1 GCA_023441845.1 Bacillota bacterium
GAACATGCCTTTCCATATTTCCTTCCTCTGTTCCTTTTCCGGGAATGGAAACTGTATATTGAAATGGAGTCTTCGCATAAAGGCCTCGTCGAGGTTCTTGTTCAGGTTGGTTGCCAGTATTACCACACCGTTATATTCCTCCATCTTCTGGAGAAGATAGCTGGTTTCAACATTGGCATAACGGTCATGCGCATCTTTGACCTCGGAACGCTTTCCAAACAAGGCATCAGCCTCGTCAAAAAACAATATTGCATTGGATGTCTCTGCTGCCGTGAAAATTTTTGCAAGGTTCTTTTCTGTTTCTCCTATATACTTGCTTATAATCTGCGAAACGTCTATTTTGTGGATTTCAAGATTCAAGTCGTTTGCGATAACTTCGGCCGCCATTGTTTTCCCGCACCCGGGTGGCCCTGAAAAAAGTACGTTTAAACCTTTGCCAAGGGACAGCCTGCGGTCAAATCCCCATTTTTCATATACAACCCCACGGTATTTGACCTGGCTGCAAATCTCTTTCATTTGCGCCATCTGATCCGGCGGGAGTACCAGCATATCCCAGCTGTAATTTGCTTTGATTTTAGGTGCCAGGCCTCCAAGTTTACTGTTTGTCTGCGCCTGACAAGCTGTATACAGTTCAGCGGGTGAAACCGGGGCCCTGCCTTTGGAATTCCAAACTACAAGATTTTCTCCAAATTTAAGTGCACCTTGAATTTGCCCCTGTGTAAACCTGAACTTTTCGATAAACTCATCCAGATCGACATCGGGTGAAACTTGGTAGTCCTTACCGAACTTGTCCCACATAATCCTGCGATCACCGGCAGAAGGTACTGTAAATTGGGCACTGACAAATGCAAATTCTCCTTTTATGCCCGCAGGACTCCAGGGAACCTGCCCAAGTATGAATGTCAGGTGTGAATAGCCGGTTATAGTTTCGCACAGCATTTTCAGCCTGCCGGGCTGCTTTACTTCTTCTTCAAGCAAGGTATTGAAGTTTTCCACGCAAAGTGCCGCATTATGGAGCATAACCTGTCTCCCCAGAAGTCTTAATAATTCACCGGCAGGCAATTCGGATGCAAATATTTTCTCAGCGTCAATCGAAATCAACGGGAATCCCAGCTTCCTGCTGGCTGACGTCACATGGCTCTTTTTCCCTGAGCCGTCCGGGCCGTAAAAGTAAAAGATATGTCTGGATTTTCCCCCATAGGTGTTAACAAATTGCACTACCCTCTCCTCAGTGCCGTTAAGAAGCTCATCATCGGTATCGCTGTATTGTGTAACCAGTTCCGCAACATTCATCAGCCTGGCATCCAAAGCCTTATTACCCAGCAGATAGTTTACTGCCCAATCATCAAGCTTCAGAGGCCGTGCAATTAAAGGTAACCGGCTGTCCATGAAATCCTTGGAAGTTTCCATCAGAAATTTCATTATAGGGGCCTGAGGTTCAAAAGCCTTCCTGGCTGTTATTCTTTCCTCTTCCGATAATGTCAGCAGATTCATTACAAAGTCTATGCTTGGACTTCTCGCTGTCAAATCATTCTGCATATAGGCATAGACCTTTTCGTACTTGCGGTCTAACTCAGGAGCAAGGCATATTAAAATGCAGCGTTCTTCAAAGGTGGTCAGATTGAGTATTTCAGATATCCGCGGTAATGAAAGGTCCATACTTGCTTTAAGTTTTCTTTGAATGTGCTCTTCCATTGCCGAAAGTTCTTCAGCCAACCTGGATTCATCCTTCTCTCTTGGATAGTCTTCACTTAAAAGGCCGAATATTTCATCTGTTGACAACACCATCCCGGCATACTGATCCGGAATCTCGGTATTCTGTTCTCTAGCTATGCTCAACATCATCTGTAAATCAAGCCTTTTCAGTTCATCGGCAATGTATTCCCAGTTTGAGGTGTAGGGTATATCATATTCTGAGTGGCCTTGATATTCAGTTATACTAACGATTTTCTGATCTCTGCTCATAGACTGTTTGCTTCCTTGACTGTAATTTTTTGTTCTTTCATATATGAAGTAAAAACCGAAGGGAATTATACAACTGGAAATGAAAATAAAAAAAGAGCCAAAAGAGAGTCAACCGGGGACGGTTCTCTTTTGACTCAGAAATAATTTGTTAGATAAAAAATTGAGCTGATTTATTTGATTCTTTGAACTGTATTTCTATTTACGTTCAACACATTTGAGATAGATCGGATGGATATGTCAGGCTTTTCTTTCAGGTAACGGATTAATGATTCACATAAAGCTTTATTGTTCTTTATGTTGATTATTTGCATGTCTATGCAATGGAGTTCTAAGAAGCTTTTAATGTATTCTTCAACTTTTTCCTGCTTAATTTCTCTGCGCTCTTTTTCATCAATGTCGATATACAGGTCATGATTAAACTCATTGGTATGATCAATAAAAAGCTGAATTGATTTCTCCTTTTTGCTAGAGAAAATCTCAAGTATTTCGTTGGTTTCTATCAATTGGCTGTTATTTAGTGAAATATAAAGATTGTAGCTGCTCCAGGAATACTGAACGACATTTCTGCAAATCCCTGCTTTCACAGGATTGTTATGCACATATCTGATGAGCGTTATTAGGTAACCGTCATTCTCAACCGCTTCGCTCCGGTATCTATCCTGAAACACATGCCCTACGCGGTTGTACTTTTTATTATAGTAATAGGCATAACTTGTGTTAATTCTCTTCATGATCCTTGAAATACTGTCCTTACCTTCTTTTATTACAAGGTGCACGTGGTTATCCATAAGACAGTATGCATAAAGGATATATTCTCCTTCTTTCTTCTTTTCATCCAAAGTGTTAAGAAACCTTTCCCCGTCTTCGTCATCCATAAAGATCTCTTTTCTTTCATTTCCCCTGATCATGATATGGTATATTCCACTTTTACTTAAATTTCGGCTTCTTCTGGGGATTTTATCCGCCACTTGTGGATTTGATAGGATTATCGTATTATGTAAAAGCAAAAGAGTCAATAAGGAACCGTCCCTATTGACTCTTCATTGATTCTAATTAAATCGTCTTTTTTAGCATATTTTGTAACTTTTCACTTTTACGTGCTGCAATATCTAATGGAGTTTTACCAACATTGTTTTTTGAATTTGGATCTGATCCATTTTTCATTAACAGATCTATAAGTTCATATCTCCCGTCAGAATCTTGTTCTGCATTAAATACAGCTATCCATAGAGGTATATTCCCGTATTTATCCTTAATACTAACATCCCCACCACTTTTGAGAATCTCTTTTGCTACATTAATATTAGGATAAACACAAATATGGTGTAATGCTGTTTGCCCGTCTGAATTTACCATATTGACATCTATACCACTCTTTATTAGAAATAGCGCGATGTCAAAATTTTTGCCTGCAATAGCACCATGAAGTAAACTTGATCCATACTTACTCTTTTGATTGATATCCTGAATTGAAAATTTCTCCAAAAATGTTTCGTAATTTCCGTATTGTGCAATAGTAAAAACAGTCGACTTACTAGTTATTTCCATATCTTTTTCCCCTTTCTACTCATGATAATGTCCTTGATTTTCAATAGGATCTTCAGGCCAATAATTATCCGGATTTCTGTACTCCTCAAGAAATCCCTCTAATGTTATTTCATCATTCATATATCTATCATGTAAATCGCTATATTTATGCTCAGGTTTATGTCCCATATCCCATTGGCCTCTCCTAGACTTACTTTTGTCCCAAGTTAGAATCTTATCAGTATGAGGATCTCGGACAATTCCATCGCCGCTATTCTTTACTGCAGTTTCCCATACCTTTTCTACCTGTCCTTCTGCATACGAAGGCCTTTTTTTAGGATCTGCATAAGGTTTACTTTTTCCCCTTATAGCGTCATGTATTTTAATAACAAGATCAATTACCATATTTATGTCTTTATCCGATATTTGGTTTGGATCCTTTATTGCCGAAAGTTTTCCAACAATTTGTTCAAGCTTTGTAATTTTCTTAGTGATTTTATCCCTTTTATCTTTATCTTGTACATTCGCCAACTGTTTTTTGAAATCCTCTATATTCTTGAAAATTATTTCTTCTTGACTTGCCATCATAACTACATTTTTATTTCCACGCTTCTCAATCCACACTTGGTGGTTTTCACTACCCAACTTAAACCCAAACTTCTTCCCAAAAATCCCCTTGAGCTTGCCCACAGATGTCTTTATCACACCCTTACCCTTCTCAAGCAACTTCTGTCCGAATGCCAATAACCTGGTATGTATACCACCCTTTATTACACCAAGTATGCCACCACCGCCCTTTTTATCTCCGCCTGCATTTTTACTCCCGGGTGTATTTCCCGCAAGTTCCTTCAATAACTTTGCGCCGCTTCCGAAGACACCGATTGACTTCTGTTCGGATTCGTCCACCATGCTGACGGCTTTGACGGAAACATCGTCAATCATGCCGCCCACACGGTTTACAGGGCCTGCCAGCGGTTTAAGCAGTCCGGATACCGGTCCTGATTCGGCTATTTTGTTAAGCAGCTTGTCGGCAAAAGGTATGTACTGGCGCACAAGCTCCGCTATGGACTTGCCCGATACTGCTTCTATGCCCTTGAATACGGCCTTAATAAGTGCTGACGGCGGATGCATGATTATAAAGCCCAGTACCATGTCAATAGCCTTGTTCGCAAGCAGCTTCATAAGCTCAGCAGGCTTTCCGAGAATCGCAAGCTTCTCTTTTATTGTCCCGGCAGTCTCAGTCACTTTTGTCTTGATGCCGCCAAAGAATGATGCTATGGCTTCTTTTAACTTTCCTACTCCTTCTTCCAGAGCCTCTGCAGGATTTTGCACAACCTCCATTGCCTTTACAACACCTGCATAAATCATACTGAACATATTAAAGAAAGGCTTGGTGCTTATGTTAATAACGGGCAGCACTTTATTTATTGCACCGGCTACTTTGCTGTAGACTCCTTTGAGCATTTTGAACACCCCTGAAAGTACCTGGAAAACCTTTAGAAGTCCTGTAGCTTTTCCGCCCTCATCAGGTGCCTCATCCTTTTTCTTGTCATCACCCTCAACCTGATTCAGGGGACTTAATTCACCAAAGAGTCCCTTTACGAGGAATTCTCCTATACCTGTCGGATTCAAAA
>JAEZNF010000213.1 GCA_023441845.1 Bacillota bacterium
ACTACAACCGCGCCACTCTTTGATGTAATCATAAACGATGTATTCGTGTTCCTGTCGCTTGATACTCTTTGTATCAATGTTTTACCCGTATCATTTGTGAATATTGGCTGTTTCAGATTGCTTGAAATATTATCTGTGGCTGCGGTTGCTTGCGGTTCCTCGCTCGCCTTTGTATCAACCTTTTGTGTTGTACTAACATCTGTATTTTGTGCACCTGTGTCACCCTTTTTTGCCGAACACGCTGTAATTGAGACTGCTAACAAAGCTATTACTGCAATCAACAAGTAGAACCTTATTTCTTTTACCATTTTTCTTCCTCCATCACCCGTTATTTTCGTGTTTTTTAAACACAACAAACCATGCATTCATAATACTTCGCAAATTACCTGAAATAAAGCTCAATTTCTTCGGGAGATAGGTGTATTATTTTCGGGTCCTGAGCCATACAGATTCTTAACTCATCCAATGCTCTTTGTATCAATCGGCTTCACAATAAAGTCAGTCGCATAGTACTAAAAAGCCTGCAAACTCAACTCTTTATCAATTTGGCAGGCTTTTTGGTGTGAACTTTACTATTCTATTATTAAAGAATTTTTTAGATATATTGAACGCGCGAAGGAATTTTTAGATTGTAGCAAAAACAGGGGCTAAATCGATTATGAGTTCAGGGAATGTCGTCACCTTTACTTTATCTGTTTCAGTATATGACTCCGGCCTTCCGTACCGATTATTTTCCTGCAGGGTAAATATTGAAATAATTTTGCCTTCCGGTTCTGCTATCCAGTATTCCTTCACACCTGCTTTTTCATATTTATTGAATTTCCATATCTTGTCGTTTTTCATAGTAGCAGGTGAGGATATTTCTATTACCAGAGTCGGAGTTCCGTAATATCCTGTCCCTTTCAATCCACTCTTGTCACATATGACTACAATATCAGGTTGTACAACAAAAGTTGTATCTTCATCCTTTTCATTTCCTTCTGGCAACCTTAAATCAAAAGGAGAAGCAAACACCTGACAGGGTTTTCCTAAAAAATAATTATAAAATTGTGAGAGCAACGCTACTGATATAGCTTGATGCTGCCATGTGGGTGCAGCTTGCATACATGGTACTCCGTCAATAATTTCCCATCTTTCATTTTCAGGCCAATTTAAGTAATCTGCATAGTTGTACTTTCTATTTTCTTGTGATAACGGCATAAAATCACTCCTTAATTGTTCTATGCAATGCAATACAATAAACTGTTGAGCTTTTCCAATTCAGAATTATATTTTCCTTACTTTAATAATACCAATAATAACGAATAAGTTTTGTTGTAATAGCACGAATATTTTATCACTTTTAGATTGTTTATACAATTTTAAATTTATAGTGTACAATTTGAACAAAAAATATAAGGAAAGCCGCAAAAAGCCTGTAAGTTCAGCCTTTCATCGAATTTACAGACTTTTGGATATGAACTCTATTTGTATTTTGCAAAAAACTTTTATTTCAGATCTGATTTTCCATCAAGTTTCTTACATTTACCAGTAATATTTGTGATAAAAAGGCCTTAAGAGCCAGGGAAGCATAATCGCCGTCAACATTTGTAAGGGGACTCGCTACGCAGTTTTGTTCTTCATGAACAGTTCCTGCAGGATAGATATTAAGCTTTTTCCATACTTCTTTTCTTTTTTTGGGTGCAAAAGCCTCCACCATAATGGTTTTCTCTTCAACACCGATATTCTGCTGCGCTTCCAAAAGATCGGCCAGCTTTATAGCCAGAGAGTTCACATCCCCGCTATTATCAATTCCAACCTTTTCGCACATCCACCTCGGTTTGTTTTCATCCTTGATTTTAAATGGTGACTTTCCTTCACCGATTGCCTTAAGGGTCCTAAACGCTTCATATGCATGGTGGCTATAGGTTCCGGCAGCGAGAGTATTCTGAATCAACAGATTTCTCATTGCATTTGCATCCGGCCCAATCCCGCAAACACCTTTGTCAATTCCCTTATCTACATTCCACCTGCACGGTCCGTGTGAGCAAAGCTGACAGCTCAGGCCTTCGAGACAGAATTTACAGCGTATTTTCTCTTGCTGGGCATAACGGTCAAAAACATTGGTCATTCCGTCTTCCCGTATCTTTTTAAGCATTTCTTCTACAGAGTCGTGATAACTCATACGGCCCTCTGTTTTTTCCAATGTTGTTTCAGCCATAGTATCATCCTTTCCGACAATTTAAAATCAACACTAAATAGTGTCCCAAGTTTAGGGGAAATTATTTTATTTGGAAGAGAAGATTTTGCGATGTAATTTACTTGCACTTTTTTCAGTTATTTAAATCGCGAAAATGATTTTACAAGGACAAATTTAATTTTCACGATAAATAATTAAGGAAATTGAATCGCGATGTAAAATCTTTATTTCGTTCAATATAGATAGAAAATATATACCATCCAATAAGAATATTAACTTCCATGGTTGACGCTTTGCTTTATTATATTTGTGTCTTTAAATGTAGTTAAATATAGAATATAATATTATTGGTTTAACTAGAATATCCTGTATTTATTTAAGATAGTGTAGAAATTAAAAATTCGCTAGACTAGAAGATTTTGGGGGAGTGTTATTAATGTATAAACTGAATAAGAAACTTTCAGTTCTTTTATTGTGTTGTATAGTATTTGGTTCTATATTTATTCTAAATTTTACTTTCGGACAAGCTATTGCTGTAGCAGACGGATATAAGATATCAGGGTATATTGACCTTGATTTCAGCTATCCGGATTCCGATTTGAAATCAGGTTTTTTGGTAGAGTTGCTTGGATATCCATTTAGTTCCCAATCAAATTCAAGTGGATACTTCGAAATAAACAATTGAAATGAAGTCTCCCTGTGCAACGCTTATCGATATAATTTAAAGGATAGTTTTACCATCATTACCAAAATATACGTTTTGAAATTCAATTATTGACAAAATAAACACCTCCACACAGCAATAGCTTATCCTCTTTTTCAGCTTTTCGCAATACTATCAGAATGTCATTCAATCCTAAAATACTCGAAAGCTATTTGGAATATTATTCAAACCAAGGACCAAATTATTCCAAAGATATCCATAACAGTACTTACGATTGCTATAATAAATCTCCACAACCTGAGCGCATTTGAAAAGTCCCACTTTTATTTACCTATCGAGTTCAATAGCTGCTGCAAGGGTATTATCTTTTGTTATCGGAAAACCAGACTTTTTTTAGCAATTGTAGTAATATGTATATATATAAAGTTTTAACGTGGGGGGGTCAATCTTATGGGGCACTATTCCATACATTCTAACAGCAATAATTTTTTTACTTATGATTAGTCTGGATATATCAAGAAAAATAAATCTAACCAACAAAGCTTTTATGAGCCTGATTTTAATATTTGCACCTCACGTAATTCTAGGCTCATATTTTATATCAAACATACAAAGTTTTATATCTTCCAAATACCTGATAGTTGTTTACATATTATTTGTTATTTACTTATGGATAAAGCTTAGTATATTGCCTTACTCCAAAAAACAGATAAGCGATTTCAGGGTACAGGTTTTGGTTGGCGGACGAAGGCTTATATTATACAGCTTATATTCCGGTATTACACAAATCCCGTTTTATATGCTTATCAACCGGTATCAAAAAAGTCCGATACCTTCCGGTATTTTTATAACAGACATTATACTGACGGTTATATTTATCGCTATTTTGTATATGAACGGCATAATCCGGATTTTAGTTACATCCAGGCAGTTAAGCGTCATAAAAAAAGTTTTGATTTTAATTTATATGTGGATTCCAATTGTAAATTTATTTTTTATCGTGTATTTAGGCAGCATCACGAAAGCCGAGTTTAAACGCGAGTTTTATAGAATCGTAAACAGAAACGTGCGGATAGATTCCTCAATATGCAGCACCAAATATCCGCTTTTAATGATACACGGCATAGGTTTTAAGGATTTGAAGCTTTTCAACTATTGGGGAAGAATTCCCGGTGAGCTTAAACGCCATGGTGCAACCATATTTTACGGTAATCATGAATCCTGGGCCACTATAGAAGATAACGGGGAGTTTTTAAAGCAAAGAATTCTGGAGATTATTGAAACTACAGGCTGTGAAAAAGTAAATATCATAGCACACTCAAGGGGAGGATTGGACGCACGTTATATGATAAGCATGCTGGGAATGTCCGGTCATGTCGCATCTCTTACCACTATTTCCACACCGCATAGGGGAACAAAATTAATTGACGTAATATATAAACTTCCAAAACCCCTTTTTAATTTGGTTGCAAAAGGCTTAACCAAAAATGCCCGATTAATGGGAAATGTAAAAACCGATGTACTTACTTCAAGCCAACAGCTATCAATTAGCTGCTGCGAAGAATTCAATAAAAAAGTTAAAGATTCTGAAGGCGTCTATTATCAAAGCTATGCTACTGTAATGAACAACATATTCAGTGACTATATTCTCACAATTCCATATCTCATACTCCGGGTGCTTGAAGGCAAAAATGACGGCCTTGTTTCAATAGAATCTTCAAAATGGGGAGTATTCAAGGGAGTATTGTCAACAAAACGCAGCCGCGGCATTTCCCACGGGGATATTATAGACCTCAGGAGAAATGACTACGACGGTTTTGATGCAAGGGAAAAATATGTGGAAATTGTATCGGAGCTGAAAGTCATGGGGTTTTAAAAACCCTAGAAAGTCCATAATGATACTAATACTTCGAACCATAATTTCACATTAAAATTCCGCCTCAGCCTTTGCTACAGCTTCTTCAAGTGACATTTCCGCAAAACACTGCGCATTAAAACACCTTCCGGACTTTTTGTCATCAACAAACGCTCCAACTACAACACCAGGGATTGCACTTTCGGGGGCATTAGGAGCACGAGGTCCGCCAAGGTCGGTTCTGCACCACCCCGGATCTACCAGATTTATCATAACATCAGTGCCCTCAAGCCTGGAACCGATATCTATTATAATTTTGTCAAGTGCCGCCTTACTTGCAGAATAACCTGCCTGTTCAGGTTCAAAGCGGATACCGCTTGTTGTGTTCAGAATTCTGCCAAATCCGCGTTTGATCATTTTAGGTATAAAATGATAACAAATCATTGCGGGAGCAATGGTGTTGACTTTAAAGCTTACAGAATAATCCGATACAGGCGTATTAAAATAATCACTTCTATAAGCAACCTGAATTCCCGCATTATTAATGACAATATCAATCTGAGTTCCCTTCTTTTCTATTTCCAGAAGCATTGCCTCTACCTGTTCAAGCTTGTAAAACTCCGCTTCTACTGAGTAAGCCTCAACTCGAAGAACTTCCGCTTCTTTGAGAACCTTTTGCGTACTTGCGGTTTTTCTTGAGTGAAGAACAAGATTACAGCCATGTTGAGCCAAAAATATAGCGGTGAGATACCCTATTCCGCGACTCGCACCTGTAATAAGCGCCCATCTGCCTTTTATATCAATCATATAAAATCTCCTCTTTTGCCTTCTTCATTGAAGCAATTACCCTGTCGCACCAGTGGTCAAATTCCGGGTCTTCAACCTGACATTCCTCGTGTTCAAGAACATATCTGATTGTACTTTCAACACCCTCGTCAAATCTCACAGTGGCATTGAAATCCTGTACGGCCTTTTTCAATTTGCTGTTATCGAAAACAACGGAATTCGCCTTATCGCCAATTAAACTGCCTGTAAAATCGTAGCTGCTCACAGCCGCCAGAAAATCAGACGGAACATAATATGGTACAAGTGCAACTCCAAGGCAATGCGCAATTGTTCTATAAATCTGATTCCAGGTCAGCGTTTCGTCGGAAGTGATCTGAAATGTCTCACCGATAGCGTGAATGTTACCCATTAGCCCCATAAAGCCTTTTGCAAAATCACTATTGTGTGTCATTGTCCATAGAGAAGTTCCGTCACCGTGAATAATAACGGGCTTGCCCTCCAGCATACGCTTTAAAACCTGCCAGCTACCTTTGTTTCCATGAACGCCCAACGGGATAGAACGTTCATCATAGGTGTGGCTGGGTCTTACGATTGTAACAGGAAATTTCTCTTCACGGTACATTTTCATCAGAAAATCCTCGCAGGCTATCTTATCCCTTGAATATTTCCAAAAGGGATTTGAAAGCGGCGTACCCTCATTGATTATATAATTGGATAGAGGCTTCTGATATGCTGAGGCTGAACTTATATAAATAAACTGGCGTGTCTTGCCTTTGAACAAGCGATAGTCACGTTCAAGCTGTGACGGTACAAAGCCTATAAAATCACATACAACATCAAACTTCAAATCTCCTATTTTCTCCGCCGCGTCTTTTTCGTCGTTAATGTTGGCTTTGATAATCTTAACATTTTCAGGCAATACTGAATTGCGGTTACCACGGTTAAGAACATAGAGTTCCCAATCGGTTTTAGAAAGCATTTTCGAAATCGCAGTACTGATTATTCCTGTTCCACCTATGAATAAAGCTCTCATTATAGCCTCCCCATCCTAGATAACCGCTCCTAACGCTATCTTATAAATATTAGTTATATCTTCTGCCGAAAGAGGCACAAATCCCCCGGTCTTTCCGCCGCCTATTCCGAATTTGTCCACAAGTACTGGAATATCTTCCTCTCTGGCGCCAATCTGTCCGAAATTAATAGGCATGCCGATTTCATGAAGAAATTTTCTGAACGCTTTTATTCCGTTCAATGCGGTTTCCTCGGGATTTTCAAAGTTCATTTCACAGCCCCATACCCTTACTGCCATTTGTGCAAATCTCATTACATCATGTTTGTAAACATATTCCATCCACGCAGGCATTATTACAGCCAGACCTGCGCCGTGAGCACAATCATATAGTCCCGAAAGCTCATGTTCAATCATGTGGCTGTTCCAATCCTGGCTTCTGCCGACACCCACAATGTCAGTATGAGCTACTGTTCCCGCCCACATAATATTTGCCCTGGCTCCATAATCCTCGGGGTTTTCAATAGCTTTGGGGGTTTCCTTTACCATAGTAATAAGCACAGCCTCACAAAGTCGGTCAGTTATCTCTACTTCCTTCGTATTAGTGAAATACCTTTCAAAAACATGTGCCATAATGTCGGTTGCACCGCAAGCTGTCTGATATGCAGGCAATGGCATTGTAAGAACGGGATTCAGTATTGAAAACTTTGGCTTTAAAAGGTCTGAACCCACATCACGTTTTAACATTCCGTCTTCCTTTGTAATAACCGAAGCACCTGAGCCCTCACTTCCTGCAGCTGCAATAGTAAGTATGGTTCCTATAGGCAGAGCTTTTTTAACCTCAGCCTTTCTGCTGTAAAAATCCCAAAAATCCCCATCATAAAGCACTCCAATAGCAATTGCCTTTGAAGAGTCAATACATGAACC
>JAEZNF010000003.1 GCA_023441845.1 Bacillota bacterium
TATTAAACAAATAAATCCATTTATTCAATTAATCAATCGATACTTTTCTATATTCTCCGTAAATACCCAAACATGTTGAAATATTTTGCTATAATTATATTTCATTAATAAGCCCCGTTGCAGTACCAAATTTCATAGTACCCCCTACAAGTGCCCCGCAACAGAATTCGTATCTGTTAGAATCGGTACACAACAACAAAAGAAATACGCAAGGATCAAAATTTTATGGGTCCTAAGCCATAAGGAAGTAAATTTTGTTACTTTAGTGCTTTTTGATAATAATTCATTTTTAGGAAATGAATTATTAGAAATACACTTTATAATTATTTGCTTCTTAACAAAATGAATTTTGAGAAACTTATTTTGTTAAGCGGCATTATAGATAAACAGCTTTATAATTGAATCTATCCATTGGTTTCTATAAGTTTTATAGTTGTTTATCTTTAGCAACATAAGATACTGATTACAAAAAACACCTTTTTCAGTTTAAAGGCGCTTTTTATTGCGAATCACAAAACATCTTAGCAAACCCTACAAAACAAATTATACTATTTTGACCATTACTATTTCTGAAAATGGCTTTTTACCTGTTTAAATGGTCATACCTTCTACTATCTGCAAGCAAGTAATCCGACTTTTCTCCTAATTAAAATAATTCATCCATAAAATCTACCGATACAATGCTATTCACCTGTAACCTCTATAACATCGTTTTTATCCTTCTTCTGCTTCAAGAAAATGCTAAACATTCCTGCACCGCTACCTTTGGAATATGATTCATTATAATCAACAACAAAAGCCTTTTCAAAAGTTAATTTACGCAGCACCTGGCTGTTTTGGCCGGTTATTAAAATTTCAACGCTTCTATAAGCTTTACTGTCGCTAGTAGGCAGTAATGACCACGAAAAAAGTTCAACAGTAGGCTCACCCATTCCGATTTGACCTGTAATTTCCAAAATCTTACCGACATCATCGCATCTTGCATTTGAATCATTCGGAGTATCAACCCTAAATGACAAGGATTCTATACATTTATTAAGTATAAGATCACCAATAGTAATTAAAAAATTATAAGTCATTATAATACCTCCTGAAAAATTTTTATAATTCTCACCTATATTGTACATAAATGCAAATGAATTATCTACAGTTTTATCCAAATTTTTCATTGTTTTTTACAAGAACTGCAAATTGATTATCTCAAGACATTCTTTCATATCATTCATGATATCCATTATATACTTAGCCTCCTTAAAATATATCTAGAAAATTATAATACCATTGTGTGTTTTTGAAACATTAAGTACTTTTTATTTGGGGCAAAATTTTGCTCTAGCCCACCGTCCATTTTTCTTTCGCCAATATCTGTGGCTGCTGACAAGCTTCCCGTCTTTATATACTTGCTGAATGACAGTTCCCTTAACTTTGGGAATTTTTGCGGCGAATTTAACACATCGTATAATAACTGAATTATTTATCAAAATCCAACTCATTAAGAAACTTTAAAGTTTTTGTTTTCGCCTTTTGCACATCTCCATGAATTATATAGGAATCTTCTTTGTCTTCTCTTAAGCCTAAACGTTTTCCCGATATTGTACCAATCATAATTATTATCCAAACCACAACTTTTTCATCCGCTTCTTTTTCAAAACCATTTTTAAGGCTCATTAGCAGTTTGTTCTTCAAATCTGGCAAACGATAATATATCTGTCTATGTGCGCTTGCTGCAGTTATTCTCAAATGTGAAGAAGATTCACTAATAAGATTGGCATTAAGTATATCGATATCAGATTCTTCACCAGTCCATCCAATCACATATAAAGCAACTTCACGTTGGTAGTCATCATTACTTTTAACAAATTGCCGTGCTAATATAATAGCATCAGCACTCCTAAGTCCTCCTAAAAGATGCAAAATATCACCTAGAGTTGTAGGGTCAGTTTCAGTTTTAGATTTCTTTAGTAAAAATTCCTCAGCTTGAGGCCTTCTCTTGAATGATGCCCTTATATTATGGTACAATTTCTTATTTTCCCTATCTTTTAACAAATCATAATGATAGTTAATCACTTCATTAGATTCATCGGCTAAAAGCATCTTTACAAAATCCATGTAACGTTTAACTCTCTCTCCATCTGGTAAATTAATGCCTTCTTTCGCTATTTCATATTCTTTTTTCAATTTATTAACTACATCCATTTATACTACCTCCAATTTATAATTAATTATCTAGGAGGCTTGTCAAAAACCCCTAAAAAAGTTGAAATTCAATTTTATTCCATCCTGCAAAGCCTTATATATTGCGGAAGTGATATGTAAAAATATTACACAAGCACACAAAAACCCGACTTTTTGACAAGCCTCCTAGGAAAATCGTGGTATTGATCGCCACACGCTTTATGCCTTTGTCTATGTTCTTTTTTGGGCATAGTTTTCATATTGTCAGCTTTATCTAATGATTTCTTGCCTGCAAAAGTCTTTTCTGTATAGAGTGGCACTTCGTGCGAAACTTGCCCTTTAGGCACTTTATGACCATCATTTTTTTGATGAATTCTCTTGCCTCTTTGCTTAACCCGCTTTTGGGGTCATTTGCATCACAACTACGCCTTTGGCAGCTCATATCCGGAATTGAATAAAATATGTCGGTACACATGTGCCGACATAGAAGATAACAGTATTATTTTCGCTGAATACCAGCCTTACATCAGATGAAGTTTCCCAATCACATGAAAATTATAACTCATTCTCTTTTTTAATGTCCTCAAGAAGAGAAACAATATCACTCCATAC
>JAEZNF010000080.1 GCA_023441845.1 Bacillota bacterium
CATTAAAAGTGGTTATTCCAGGGCAATCGTTATAAACAGCGGCAATGCAAATGCCTGTGTAGGCGAGCAGGGATATAAGGATGCAAAGGAAATGGCCGAGCTCACCGCAAAACTTTTGCAATGCGAGGTTGATGAGATCCTGGTAGGTTCTACTGGAGTAATCGGTACTCCTTTAAACATGCCGTTTGTACGTTCCGGAATAAGAAACGCCGCTGCAAGGCTGTCAATTGACGGAGGCCATGAAGCCGAAGAGGCAATAATGACTACCGACCTTATTCCCAAAGAAATAGCTGTAGAGGTGGAAATTCAGGATTCAAAAGTTATAATAGGGGGTATGGCCAAGGGTTCGGGTATGATACATCCCAACATGGCTACAATGATCGGCGTCATAACTACAGATGCAAATATCTCCAGGGGACTTTTAGACAAAGCCCTGAAGGAAATAATAAACAAGACCTTTAACAGGGTATCTGTAGACGGCGATACAAGTGTTTGCGATATGGTTATTGTACTTGCAAACGGGGAAGCTGATAATGCAGGTATCGTAAAGGAAAACTTTGAATATGAAACATTTAAGAAAGGCCTTGAGTACGTGTGTACATACCTCGCACGTTCAATAGCCAAAGATGGCGAAGGTGCAACTAAGCTGGTAGAGATAAACGTAAACGGAGCTTATTCTGAAGAAGATGCCTATAATGCAGCATGTGCGGTTGCAAAATCACCTCTGGTAAAAACCGCAATATTTGGAGAAGATGCAAATTGGGGAAGAATTTTAACTGCTGTTGGCTATTCCGGCGCTGAATTCGACCCGAACCTCGTAGATATATCCATAGGAAACCTTCTTGTCTGCAGGAACGGCGCAGCATTAGGTTTTGACGAAGATGAGGCAAAGAAAATTCTCAAAGGAAAAGAAGTAAAAATAACGGTAAATCTGAAAAAAGGAACTTTTTCCGACAGGATATGGACATGTGACTTTTCCTATGACTATGTAAAAATAAACGGCAGCTACAGAACTTAGTGCTTTTTGATTTAATTCATTTAACTATGCTTTCGCACAAGTTTAGATTTTTTCCAGCCCTGTTAGGCAGCAAAGTCAAGCAGGGCTTCTTTGACTGTAGGAGTGGTTCAAAAGTGGCAATTTAACCCCTGTCGGTAGCAAAAATTGCATCCGGCACAAATAAAAGGTAAGATTCATCATATTTGAAATATAAATCATTAATTTTTAAGCAAGTTTAAAATATACCTGCTTTTTTTATTCGAAAATGCCGATAAAATTAATATTGAAATATATACCCATAACCATTTTAAAAGGGAGGATTTTGTCATGGCTAACATACAGATAGTAGTATTCAAAGTAGGAAACGAAAACTTTGGTATAGATATTGAACACGTTGTGGAAATTATCGGTTCTCAACAGGTATACAAAGTTCCAGAATCTCCGGCTTTCGTCGAAGGCATCAGCAATATAAGGAATATGGTCTGTCTGGTAATTAACTTAAGAACAAAATTCAAGCTTCCTTCCAAAGAATATGATGATAATACAAAAATCATTATTACAGGATCAAATTCTTCACCTGTCGGTTTGTTGGTAGACGAGGTAAGCGAAGTTATGTGGATAGACGATTCAGTTATTGACAGAACATCCGAAAACTTAGTTAAATACGAGAAAAAGAACATTTCCGGAATAGCAAAACTGGAAAACAGCATTATATTAATAATGGATACAAGGCAGTTCATTGAAAAGCTCGGATAAGAAAGGCTCAGCTTAACCTGAACCTTATGCGGTTTTCCGGCAATATTTCTATCTGTCCGAACTCGGTACCGTTGAACCTGGATGCGATGATTTTGCCTTCAGTCTCTTTTGTAATCTTAAGAGGGAACACATTCCTTGCATCATCAATTCCTAAAAGCACTGAATACTTTATCCTATTTACTGACATCGGCGTTTTTACACTAGCAAAAACAGGGTATGCTCTTTTTAGTATGCCTACTTCATAATTTGCTTCCAGCAGTCCTGTCAATGCCCAGTCGGAATCGGTACAGTTGGTCGACCTGTTTGTATAAGATTCTTCATACCTGGCTTTTGCGTTAAAAAGCATCAGGTTTTTTTGATTGTTTAAGTATTCATTTAGCTCTTCAACCTTCAATATCTTCTCTGCAATCTCACGGTCTATCATCCCTATATTGCGGTAATAATACATCTCATATACATTCTAAAGCTGTTTTTAATATGCACTTCTAACACCCAGAATATGAATAAACCTTATATCCGCCCACTCATAGCCTGTTAGAGGATAATAGTCCTGGTCGTCCGTATGGGCAGCTATCAAAATATTATCGTAGGTAACAGGTCTTTTTATATCAACTATTACAGGTGAATGATTAAAAATATTTCCACCAACAAAAGAAAGCTGAGCTATGTCACCGATAGCCGCGTCTTTCATATCCACCAACTCTGAAAAAGGACCGGGCCCTCTATTATTTACCAAAAAATCATATAAATAGTTTACCCCTGTCCATGAGGGTGTTCTGTTATAAATATTTGCATAGTACCATCCAAATGTAGGTGTGTAGTTCATTATCCCGCTTCCCGCATAAACAACCTGCGAAGCAAAGTTGGTACAATCCCCTCCCATATGTTCAAAATCCGTATACGCCGGATTCCTCTTATATGCCCACTTATGCGCATATTCAACCGCTTTATTTCTGTTATACGGCAAAACTGCCGGACTTCTATAACCTGCCATTAATTTTTCGCCCTTTTAAGATACATAATTCCTACATTATTTTATGAGTCTCATCTCACTTTGGTTATATTTTGGTTCTTTATAATTTTGAAGCATTTCACCTGTTACTTGAGAAGGATAAATTAAGATACTAAAGATACTATATAAATGCTATAATTAATTAGAATTTATTCATATTTCATGACTTTTATATAGAAAGGTAAAGGTATGTCAAAAGAGCTGATTTTTACTGTTGAAGATGAATTGCATATACAGCAGCTGATAAAGTACAATCTTGAATCCAACGGCTATAGAGTTGTAGCCTTTGAAACCGGAGAAAGCCTCTTAAAGGAGAGTAAATCAACTATTCCGGACCTGTTTATACTGGACATCATGCTGCCCGGAATTGACGGGTTAGAGGTATGCCGCCAGCTCCGCCAGGATATACGCACCAAAAATGTACCGATAATCATACTTACTGCTAAAAATGAAGAGTTTGATAAAGTGTTGGGGCTTGAACTGGGTGCTGATGATTATATAACAAAGCCCTTCAGTGTTAGAGAACTCATAGCCAGAGTAAAAGCTTTATTCAGGAGATTGAGCATTTCTGCAGACAAAAATTCCGAGTTGCTGATGCACGGTGACATTACAATTGATTGTACAAGGCGGGAGGTTTACAAAGACGGTGAGCTTCTGGAA
>JAEZNF010000128.1 GCA_023441845.1 Bacillota bacterium
TAATCAATTTGAAGGTATTTCACAATCGATTGTTATTAGTAATGATGAAGATCAATCAAATATAACTTTAAGTGCTTTATTTGTAAGCGATAACGATATAAACCCAAGTCAGATAAAAGAATATTTAGCAGCAAGAATTCCACCCTATATGATACCTGTAAGATTCTTGAGAATAAATGAATTTGAATATACTGAAAATGGAAAAATAGATCGAAAAAAAACATATGAAAATGTGGGATTTAAAGTTGAGAGTATAGAAAAAGAGGTTCAGTCGGAAATGTTATCCGATTTATCAGAGATACAAAAAAAAGCCTATGAGATTATTGAGCTTAAGCTTTATGAGAGATTATGTGATGATATAGCGGTTGATACCGAGGTAAGCGGGATAGATTCTATTACATTTATAACAATAGTGGTTGCTCTTGAAGAAGAATTTAATATTGAGTTTGATGATAAAAAACTTATAATAGAATCATTTACTACGATTAAATCAATACTTGAATATACGGAATCAAAGATAGTTGATAAGTGAAAGATAAATTTCTTTCACTTATCAACCGGTTAGATGGCAAGAAACAATGGAATATAAAGAATTTGTTGATTTTAAAATACCTTAGAAGCTGCTTAATATAGCTAGATACTAAACAGCTTTTTTAAGTGCCGGAGGAAAATGTTTCCAAGGCATTTTGTTAAAGTCTTTTAACTGGAAATTATAATTGATTATAAGGAGATGGCGATGAATAACTTTATGGATTTAATATCGATGAACGAGATATGTGATTCAAGTGATAACATTCTGGAGAAATATTCGTCCGGAGACATCGCAATAATCGGGATGTCTGCCAGACTTCCGGGACTGGACAGTGTAAGCGAATTCTGGGACAAAATAGCCGGGGGAACGGATTTTATCGGAGCTATTCCGGAGCAAAGAAAGAAGGATGTAGAAGATTATCTTAACTTCATAGGCCGTTCAAAAAAAGAACAAAATTTTGAGGAAGGTGCCTATCTTGAACATATAGATAAATTTGACTACAGCTTTTTCAATATATCTCCAAACGAGGCGGCATTTATGGATCCTAACCAAAGATTGTTTCTTGAAACAGCTTGGGAGACCATAGAAGACGCGGGATACAGCAGTGCTGAAATTATGGGTTCCAATACAGCTGTATTCGTTGGGTTCTCAAATGAACCGGAGTATAAAAAATTAATTTATGATGTGGTAGACCCCTCTTTTTATCCCATGTCGGTACAAGGGAATCTATCTCCTATTATTGCAAGCAGGATATCTTACCTGCTTGATTTAAAGGGACCAAGCATGGTTGTAAATACGCTATGCTCTTCATCGCTTGTTGCGCTTCATCTTGGTTGTCAATCGTTGAAAAACGGTGAATGCAGCATGGCGCTTATAGGTGGAGTGCAGATAAATTTGATTCCTATAAGACAAGTAGAAATAGGTATTGAATCATCTACTAAAAGGACGAGAACGTTTGACCACAAATCTGATGGAACAGGTACTGGAGAGGGCGTTATAGCCGTTTTGTTAAAACCTTTGGATAAGGCTTTAAAAGATGAGGATAACATTTATGCAGTCATTAAAGGGAGTGCATATAATCAGGATGGTGCTTCAGCCGGTCTTACTGCGCCTAATCCCGCTGCACAAGAAGACGTTATTTTAAGGGCATGGCAAGCAGCGGGAATTGACCCTGAAACCATAAGTTATATTGAAGCACATGGAACAGGTACGAAGTTAGGAGATCCAATAGAGGTTGACGGTATAAAGAGGGCTTTTCGAAGATACACCGATAAGAAACAGTTTTGTGCAATCGGCTCTGTCAAATCTAATATTGGACATTTGGATGCATCGGCAGGTCTTGCCGGATTACTTAAAGCTGTACTTGCAATACAAAAAGGGCAGATTCCTCCAACAATTAATTTTGAGAAGCCGAATAAAATGATTGACTTTCATGAGTCACCGGTATATGTGAATACGACACTAAAAGAATGGGAAACAGATGGTTTTCCAAGGAGATGCGGTGTTAGCTCTTTTGGGTTTAGCGGAACCAATTGCCATGTTATTTTGGAAGAGCCTCCTCATAATGATGCAAGTAAAGCCAAGAAAAATAAAACAGATGGAGATTTTCGTGTACTGACTCTTTCGGCAAAAACAGTAGAGTCTTTGGAAAGATTGGTTAAGCTTTATTCTAAGTTAGATTACGATGAATTAGGATGGGAAAACGTATGTTATACGTCAACTATTGGAAGGACTCACTACAATTGCAGACTTGCCTTAATCGTTGAAAGCAAACCGGATTTAATAAGAAAACTGAATCTTTTAATAAAATTGGGGCTAAAAGGCAGCAGTAAAACAGGAATTTTTTATACGGGAATATATTATGATAAATACAAAGTAATAAATGAAAATAAAGCAACAAGAGATCACGGAGAAATAACCAAGGAAGAGAAAAGTATCATTGACTGCCAGGCAAAAAACTTGCTGGAAACAATAAAATCAGGGGATGATTTAAATGGTGAGA
>JAEZNF010000177.1 GCA_023441845.1 Bacillota bacterium
CAAATGAAACGCAATGACGCTCGCCGAGATTTTGTGCATTTTATCACGCTACTTTTTATTCGGGAGGATTATGGCGAAAGTTGTTTGAATACTGCCAACCCCTCCAAGTTTAGAGATATGATTTTTGTCCGCATGATATTGCGTGATAAGATTACATGTGATAATCTGATTTTTTTATGGGCTGAACTCTTAAGGAACCGAAAATTTAAGGAAGCAACTGAGAGAATATTAGAAAACTATCTGTTGCTACGAAGTGGTTTTGTTAAGGAAGAAACTGAATACCTGAAAATTGAAGCATTCTTCTCAAGGCTTACAAACGTAGAAAGTACCCACAACAATATGATGTTTTTTCTCAAGAACATTTCTACACGTCCCCAAAAGCCTATATCCTTAGCTGGTAAAATATATAAAAATGTTGGAGGTAATTTAAATGGCTAATATGAATCCGATTATAAAAAACGAGCCCTACAAATATTCTTGGCTTGATAAACCACCGGTTGTTCCAAATGATACAGCATTGATTCTTTATCCTCATGATTCACGCGAGCATTGTAGTGTTTATCTGCAAGAGGATACTGTGTTTCCCGAAGCAATCAAAAAGTGGCATCTCGACCGACTTGTGCACATAACCTTGAAATCGTTCGAGTTCAAAAAGAGTTTTCGATACTATTTATCAGATGGTGCAAATCAATGGGAAGATATTTCATACAAGTTTATTGTTTCTGTAAAACCTGATAGAGATGCAATAAAGGTTATTTTGAAAAATAACATAACCGATATTTCCGAACCAATATCAGAGAGTTTGGATGTCTTCACCTTAGACAAGTCGTACAGTTCATTAGAACTATCGGCGCTTGAAAACAGTGCTCTCTGGAAAATCAGAGACTTGATCTCTCGGATAGCCTACCTCAAAATTCAAGTAAGTCAAGAGACAACTTCAGTTGATGATGTATCTCAAAAAAAGATTGATGATGATAAAGCTGACAAACTGCGTAAAGCAGATGTCGAGGCTATTGAGAAGAAACTTACTCGTGACAAAGAAGAAGCTGAGGCTCGAAGGAAAGAAGCAGCAATTGCAAGAGAAAAAGCTGAAACTGAAAAGCAATTAGCTGAAATACGCCATCAGGCAGAACTTGAGGAACAGCGGCACGAAATTGACAAGAAAACAAAGGAAGTCGCTGCCCAGAAGGCATATCAATTACAGCAAGCAGAAAATGTAGCTGCAATTGCGCAAGCGCAATTGAGCAATGTTAAGCTATTTGGTCTTGAAAATCTTGCTTCGATTGACCCAACCTATCAAGGTCATATTAACAGTCATCAGGATAAGATTGATCGTGAGCGGGATAACGGAATGAAAGACCTTGAACTTGCTAGGCAAAAAATCTATCTTGTCAAAGAAATGGTAGAAGCGGGTGTTATCGATGACATGACAGCTGGGCAGATGACGCAGCAGTTATTGCTCGGGGGAGTACAACCCTCCTCTCCACAAAGATTAGCTTCTTCTTCGACCGTTAAGGCGGATGATAATGACGTTATTAACATAAGCGAGGACGGGAGAACCGATGTCTGATTATGGAATCCAGATAAAAGCTTTCTTTCATTTCTCATTTAAGCATCTTTTCCAGATTGAGTTTGGTATCAGAGTAGCTGTTGAGATCTTTATTTTCTTTTTAAGCGCATACCTGTTTTTGCGTTTTTTCTATAGAATCATCTACAAAATCACTAGCGTTTTAAGCAAAATTACTTGTTCTATTTCACGAGAAATTGTCATGCCATTACATATAAGGCTATTCGAAAAGCTGGCGTTTGCTACTAATAATCCAAATTGGCAGGCGCGAGCCAATAAAATGAAGGACTCTTTTAAGAAAATTATGGGTGAGCGTACAAACATCCAAAAAAGCAAAAATCCAAAAAAGAAGAGCCATAAGATTTGGTGGATTCTCAGTTATTTAGTGTTAGCAGGGTGGATAATCGGGTTTCATTACTGGGGCGAAGCTAAGCGTAGTAGTTATGAAGTTTTCTTTTTGGCGGAAAATGTTATCTTGGAAGTTGAAGATTGGACTGTAAATACATGGCTTAATACTGATGAACATGCTATCGAATGTTTTTTTCATGATGAAATAGAAGCGGATTAGATATCGAATGTGGGGGTGCAGTTCACTGTGGTACATAGGGAGGAATTGCTGCGATTATCCCTACTGCTGTAGTTTGCATGAAACCCATTCGATCTTGCACTAAACTGATTCCCTCAATCTCAATAACATACAACAATACTGCAACCAAATACGTCTTTCCTTGACTGAAAGCGCCTATACAAAAGCCCGGACAGCTAGACACTGTGGGCTCTTCCTCTTCTACGAGAACATACGTTCTGATTTCGGGACCAAAAGGTCGCAGGTTCAAATCCTGTCACCTCGACCACAATGAGAGTCGCCATTTATGGCGACTCTCATTGTTTTGACACTTGGGGTTATACTAGTATTACTTAACAAAAGAACTTG
>JAEZNF010000191.1 GCA_023441845.1 Bacillota bacterium
CTGAGAACCAGCAGGTAAAAGAAATAATAGAGTCCAATATGCAGCTTTTAAAGGATTCCCTGGAAAAACAGGGCCTTTCGGTGCAAGGATTCAGTGTTTCGGTGGGGCAGCAGTCTAACGGCAATAGCAGGAAAAGCCAGCTTAAAAAGGATGGGACATCAGAGGGCCGGATTGAAGGAGTGAACGCCGGTGTGACAGTTGCCAGGGTGGTTTCGGATAAGGTTGACAGGGTAAATCCATATAACATTAGCGAAAACAGAATTAACCTGACTGCTTAAAGGGAGGAAATTGAAAATGGCTGTAAGTCCAATAAATCATCAAAAGACGGTTGAGCAGATAATTGATGAGTCTTCAAAGAGTACAGGCACCAGGAATACAGGTGAACTTGGAAAGGACGACTTTTTAAACCTGCTGATAACCCAATTGAGATATCAGGACCCGTTAAACCCGACCGAAGACAAGGAATTTATCGGTCAAATGGCACAATTCAGTTCTCTTGAACAGATGAAGAACATGAACACGAGTTTTTCATCAATGAAGGCTTTTAATCTTATAGGAAAGAATGTTACGGCTTTAATAACGGATGCAAAGAACAATACGAAGACTGTTGAAGGTGAAGTAACCAGTGTTAAGATAAAAAGCGGAGAGGCATATGTTGTTGTGAAAGACCAGGATATTCCGGTAGACAAAATCACTGATGTTACTGAAAGTACTAATTCATTAGGTGAAAACATTGCTTCCTACACCAACCTCATAGGTTTTGATGCGAGCGGTGTTGTATATGATCCGAGCAACGGAAATATAGTAGGTGTCAACGGAGTAGTTACGGAAATCGAAAAAGGTGTGTACGAAGACTATGCGGTAATGGATGGAGTTAGGGTGACAATATCCGACATTAACAACAGCGTCAAGTCATCAGATCCAGACTATAAGAAAAATTACCTGGAAGCTCATAAGGGCGAAGCTGTTTCTGTATACGTAGTGGACAGGAGCAGAAATGTGAAGGTTCCTGTAGAAGCTGTTTTGAGAGACTACAACATTACACCTGACGGGAACATAACCGCAACACTTGACAAGCTAAGAGTGCCGGTAGAAAGCATAAGCAATATAAAGCCTGTGCAGCAGGAAAATTTATCAACATCACCGGACACCTCATCATTATTGTAGAAAGCATAAGAAATATAAAGCCTTTAAAGCATGAAACCTGACGGTAATAAACCATCAGGCAAGGGAAGAAGGTGGTGGAAGTGGTTGTAAACAACAATTATATAAACAATCTGAACAGGGTTACAGGCGGCAACAGGGTTGGAGAGCAGAAAAATGTCCGGAATCAGGTGAACGGCAATTTTGACAGTAT
The DNA here is from genome assembly GCA_023441845.1 of Bacillota bacterium. Lineage (GTDB taxonomy): Bacteria > Bacillota > Clostridia > Acetivibrionales > DSM-2933 > JAEZNF01. The sequence goes on from JAEZNF010000191.1 coordinate 1,358, forward strand.
ATTGCAGGATAAGATTAAGCAGGATGAACGGTTGAAATTCTCAAAGCATGCTGAATTAAGGCTGCAAACAAGGAATATCCAGTTAACGGATATTCAAAAGGAAAAGATTACCGAGGCTGTCAATAAGGCACAAAGTAAAGGCGTAAAGGATTCTCTGGTAATTATGGACAATCTTGCATTTGTAGTCAATGTTAAAAGCCGGACGGTAATAACTGCAGTAAACAGCGGTGAATTAAAGGAAAATGTATTTACCAATATTGATGGAGCCGTTTTTGCTTAAAGACGGTAAACACCAACCAATAACAGCAGCCGGACCCTTCGGGGAGGCTGCCTATTCCGGAATGACTGATGGAATAGCAAGCTTAAGGAGGAAATTTATTATGATGAGATCTATGTTCTCTGGTGTATCGGGATTAAGGGCACATCAGACAAGAATGGACGTAATAGGTAACAATGTTGCCAACGTTAATACTGTTGGTTTTAAATCAGGAAGGGTAACATTTCAGGAAGTATTCAGTCAAACGCTAAAAGGTTCAGGAGCACCGGATTCAACGACCGGAAGGGGAGGTACAAACCCCATGCAGGTTGGTCTCGGTCTGAGTGTGGGATCGGTTGATACAATTACTACCAGAGGAAGCGTGCAGAGAACCGATAACCCGACGGACATGTCTATAGAGGGTGAAGGCTACTTTATATTAAAAGGCGGGTCCGGTGATACATTCAGTTTTACAAGGGCAGGTAATTTCGGGATTGATAAACTCGGTAACCTTGTATCCTCAAACGGTATGAATGTATACGGTTGGCAGGATTACGGCGGAACTGCACAGCCTGACGGTACGTATGCGTTTGATACCGAGAAAGCTGTTGAGCCGATAAATATTTATTCGGATATTTATAATAAAAATAAAAGGGTGATTGCTGCAAAGCCTACTGATAAAGCTGTATTTGCAGGCAATCTTGATGCTTCCAAACCGGCATTGGGTGCAGCCGGAATAGCGACAGCTTCTCCTCAATTTACCGTTCCGCTTACAGTATATGATTCACTTGGTAATGATTACAAAGTTTATGTGAATTATTGGAAAGACACTGCCAGCGGAGCAGCCACCAGTACTTCAAGCGGCTCCACTACATGGTATTGGACGGTTACCGCCGCATCGGGTACACCGGCATCATTTGAACCGTCAGCAGCAGCAGGTTATCTTAAATTTGATACACAGGGACAGATAATGACAGGGGATACAGCTTTTAATGTTTCTCCCTCTATCAAGCTGGTTCCTGCGTCAAGTGTAGGAACAGAGCCTTTAAACATCTCATTGGACTTTACAAAACTAACAATGTACTCGGCGGATAGTTCGGTCAAACCGAGCGATGTAAACGGTTATCCTTCGGGTAATATTGTTACATTCAATATAGGTTCGGATGGGATAATCACAGGTATATACAGCAACGGTCAGCAGCAGCCCCTGGGAATGCTGGGTTTAGCCTGTTTTGAAAACGCAGCGGGACTTCAGAAGATTGGAGATAATATGTTCATTCCGACTACCAACTCCGGAGATTTCAAAAAGGGCGTAAAAGCAGGATCGGAGGGTGTAGGCACACTGAACCCGGGAACATTGGAAATGTCAAATGTTGACCTCTCAAGGGAATTTACAGATATGATTGTTACACAAAGAGGGTTCCAGGCGAACAGCAGAATTATTACAACATCGGACGAAATGCTCCAGGAACTGGTTAATCTGAAGAGGTAAAAAGGATAAACGGCCACTAATAATACCGTAGGTTGATTTAACTGTTAAATTAACCTACGGTTTGTGGTAGTAATAGTTGGCCTAAATTACAACAAAAACTAATGAATTAAATAAGTTATTATAATTATAGAAAAAAATAACGTATTGCTAAAAAATGCATGAAAGTTTTGTGTAGAGCCTTGAAACGCTTTAAAATAAATGAAAGTACGACTTTTGAAATTTAAAAATTTAATTATTTTAAAGCAAAATTGAAATTTACTATTGTTTTTTTGAGGTAAAAATATTATGATAAGAGTGACGAGGCTAAACGGTACAAGTTTTGTGCTTAATTGTGAATTAATCGAATCTGTTGAATCAACACCTGATACTGTTCTAACAACAATAAACGGTAAAAAGTTCGTTGTTCTGGAGGCTATTGATGAAATAGTCGAGAAGATAGTGCAATATAAAGGAAAAATATTGTTGGCGGGCAAGTTAGAATAAGCTTATCTTTAAATTTATTTATAAATGCAATTCAAAGTTTTTTGTAAAGATTTATATTAATATTTGTTTTTAGTTCTCTTTTAGTTCATTTATATTGTTTTCTCACGGGGATAACCGGGTTTGTTTAACTCGCAGGATAAAAGGGGGCATATGAAATTGGAGGGAAAATCAAGCTTTTTTGTTCTTTTATTTATTGTTGCGTTTCTTTCGCTGGCCCTTGCCATACTGGCAGGTTATGTATTCTTTTTTTCCGGCAGCGGAAACAAAACGGAGGTAGTATCGGTTCAAACCGAGGTGCCGGATGATGAAGACCTGGCATCAATGATATTGTTTGACGGTAAAAAAATATTTAATTTGAAAAAAGAATCTGATGCAGGAGATGCAAGCAAAGCTGTTCCTGTCATACAGGTTAATGTTGAACTCAAATACTTCAAAAAAGTCAAAGGGATAAAAAATATCCAGGAAAAAATAACTTCGAAACAAGGAGAAATAAAGGAAATTATCAATAACTACTTCTTAAACACAACACTTGAAGAGGTTTCGCAGACTACAGCCAAGGAAAAAGCAAAAAAGGAACTGACAAAACAGATAAACGACCTGTTTAAATCTTCTGAAAGCGGGAAAAAAGATATTGTCTATACTATTATATTCGAAGAGTGGTTTTTCCAGTAAGGGGTGCTGCTAATGGGAGATATATTATCGCAAAATGAAATAGACGAGCTACTAAGAGCTTTAAATACCGGAGAAATAGATGTTCAGCAGATGCAGACAACAACCCAGGAAAAGAAAATCAAAAACCATGATTTCCGGAGGCCAAGTAAATTTGCAAAGGATCACTTGAAAACGTTACATATAATTCATGAGAATTATGCCCGCTTGGTAACAAACTTTTTGTCCGGGTATTTAAGAACTCTTGTGCAGGTGGACGTAATTTCGGTGGAACCTTTGTCATATTATGAATTCAATAACTCGATATCAAATCCGGTAGTACTTGCTGTAGTTGATTTTACGCCGCTGAACGGTTCCGTTATAATGGAGGTTGCCCCTAGTATAGCATTCGCACTAATAGACAGGATACTGGGAGGAAAAGGCTCTGTGATGGATAGGGTAAGGGGTTTTACCGAGATAGAGCTTGCCATAGTTGAAAGAATAATTGTACAGATGTTGAACCTAATGCGCGAGCCCTGGGAAAACGTTATATCCATAAGGCCGAGACTTGAAAAAATTGAAACCAACGCCCAGTTTGCCCAGATTATTTCACCTAATGAAATTGTCGCACTTGTAACATTAAGTGCAAGGGTTGGGGAAGTTGAAGGTATGATTAACCTGTGTATACCACACATGGTTGTAGAGCCGGTAGTTTCGAAGTTAAGTACAAAGTTTTGGTTTTCAACCATAGAAAAAGAAGCAACACAAGAAACCAAAAATAATATAGAATTTAAAATTGAACAAACGGTGGTGCCTTTAAGGGCAATTTTAGGAAGAACAACACTATTGGTAAGTGACTTTATTGAAATTCAACCCGGGGATGTTATTGTACTGGACACAAATATAAATGGGGATTTGGAAGTATTGGTCGGTGATATTCATAAGTTTAATGCCAAACCCGGGGTTAAGAAAAATAAGGTTTCTGCAAAGATAACAGAAATTATTCGAAGGGAGGATGAAGAATATGGCTGATATGCTGTCACAAGATGAAATAGATGCCCTTTTAAACGGGACTTCCAATAATTCTGATTCTAATGCCAACGATGATAATAATGATAATAATGACATTGAACTTACATCGCAAGAGATTGATGCTCTAGGTGAAAT
>JAEZNF010000195.1 GCA_023441845.1 Bacillota bacterium
GGATATACTATTCCAACACAACTGATGGGAATAAGCTTTATAAAATAAAAACCGACGGAAAAGGCGAAGAGAAACTTAATGATGATAAGTCCATGTACCCTAACGTTAATGGAGGATGGATATATTATGCAAATAGAAGCAAGGGAGACAGCATTTATAAGTTAAGGCTTGACGGCAGCAATAAAAAGATGTTGGACAAAGATGGAGCCAAGTATTTGAATATTTCAGGTGACTGGATATATTACTCTAATACTAGTGATAAGGATAAATTATATCGTATTAAGATAGATGGAAGTAAAAAGCAAAAATTATATGATGCCAGAGGCTGGTATTCGGTAGTGGATGGCGAATGGATATACTATTCCGATAGTGCCGATAATTATAGACTGTATAAAATGAAGACCGACGGTTCCGGCAGAACCAAAGTAAGTAATGATACCTGTGGCTACCTGAACGTTTTAGGAGATTGGGTATACTATAAGAATGACAGTCAAAACGGGAAATTATACAAAATAAAAACCGATGGGACACAGGTGAAAGAACTGACTGATTCTAAATCTTCTTATATAAATATGGTTGAGGGCTGGGTGTATTACATGAAGAATGTAGATAACAAATTCTCACCGTTTAGAATCAGGGTTGACGGTACTGATAAACAGGGACTGTAAAAACGCCAAAAATAAAGTAAGTAGTAAAGAATTTGTAGTGCTTCTAAATGGCATACAAAGACACAACGCCCAAAATAATAAATTTGTAATAATAAAAGGACAGTTAGCGAACTGTCCTTTTATTATTGGTGGCCATTTCTTAGAAGAGAAATCCGGCCAAAAGTAGAGCCTCGGCGGCCGAGCTTTTGATTAGGAGCTATTCTTTTAAAGAAAAGTCCGGCAAAAGTTGAGGGGGTTCGAGCTCAAGGCTCCTGAGATTTTTTTTAGCACCATTTTTAGAAGAAAAATTTGTGCGAAAATTGGATAAATCAATAAAAAAATATTTACACACTGATTTTTTTGTTATAATAAAATTGAGATGGTTTTGGTATTTATCTGTCAGCATATAAAATTTGATACAGGAGGTGAAATTAAGTACAAAAGTTGTTATTGTGACAGATTAAAACAGATAAAAATGTATTAATCCGGGCTTAATTAAAGAGTAGGATAAACATAGAAGAGTCTCGGATTGTTTTTTAAAGGGGGATAAAAGTTTGATGAAAAGGTTGTTTGCATTTATTTTAGCGATTGTAATTATGTTTTCTTTTATAATTCCGATTAACTTGATTTCCAGGGCTGCTGAAGAAGTAGGGCCGAATATGGTATTTCCATATAATATTACTTATATGTATGGGATGGGGTCGCAGGCCGACGATCAGGAAGAAGCAGTGACCATGCTTTTGAATGAGTGGAACGAATGGAAGAGCCAGCGCATTACCGCAAGTGGTGCCGGTGGTTTCAAAAGAGTCCAGAGGGACGGATCGACAAACTATGATACGGTTTCCGAAGGCATAGGTTATGGTATGCTGCTGTCGCTTTATTTTGATGACAGAGCTTTATTTGATGATTTATACCGCTATGCGAAGTTACATTTCAACGAAAACGGCTTAATGTCTTGGCATTTAGATGCAAGCGGTAACGTTACAACAGACGACAAAGGCTCAGGTTCCAACAGCGCTGCTGATGGAGATATGGCTGTATCACTTCTGTTTGCTTTCAAGAAGTGGGGAAATGACGGTGCGATTAATTATGAAACAGAGGCGAAGGCGCTTTTAAATGCCATGCTTACATATGATGTGGATTCCAAATATTACATTCTGAAACCTGGAGACCAATGGGAATACCCGGTGACAAATCCTTCATACTATTCAACTGCATGGTACAAGATTTTTCAGGACTATACAAAAGACGTAAAATGGGGTTTTGTTAGAGATAATTGTTTTCAAACCATATATAACTGCAGGAGTAATAACAAATCAACAGGATTAATACCGGACTGGTGCAAATCAAACGGATTGGCGGCTGATAATCTAAGCTACGACTACAAATCCGAAGCGGTGCGCTTATCCTGGAGATTAGCAGTGGACTACAGTTGGAACAGAGGAACCGACCCTAAAAACATATGTGACGCGATAACAAAATTCTTTATGAAAAAAGGCGTTGAAGCCATTGGAGACGGATATACCATAACAGGGACTGAATTAAGCGGTAACCGTTCATCTGCTTTTATGGCATGTCTTTCGGCCGGTTCTATGACATTTACCGGGTATGATCCTGATTTCGTGAAGGCTCTATACGAAGAAAACATAAAAGTTAAAGATCCCGTAACGGAAGATCCAAAGTCGGACTTCTCATACTATGGGAATACGTTGAGATTACTGTCACTGCTTTATACAACAGGTAATTTCCCCAATTTCTATAATTATACTGCTGCAACACCTACGGAAAAACCAATTGCAACACCTACACCAATACCACAGGGAGACGCAAGCATAGAGGGATATGTAGACGCAGATTTCTTATATGGGGCTAATGCAGCTGAAGCAATAAAATCCGGATTCAAGGTTGAGGTAAGCGGCCTGGAAAAATCCGCAGTAACCGATTCAAAAGGTTATTTCAAGTTGTCGGAGTTGCCTGATGGAAAATATACTTTGAAGATTAGCAAAGCAAATTATTTGACAAGGCAAATTGTTGATATCGACGTTAATGGAGATATCCAGATATCTACTAATACAGCTCCTGTAAAGATGTGGGCCGGTGATATCATGATAAAGGGCTCACAGAACGGAGCCGTTAATATGGAAGATATTATGACCATAAGCAACTGCTTCAATACTTGCAGAGGCGACGGCAAATATATCAGCGGCTATGACCTGAATATGGATAACGCAATAAACCTGATAGATATAATGATTGTAGCTTCCCGTTTCAATAAAACCTCGGGAGATTATAAGTAATGATTCCGATGTTAATGTCAAAAAAATTCATATGATTTCATATGGACTGAATATACTGTAATAATAGCAGTGAAGAAATGTGAGCTAATAATATTCGTAAGCATTTATTTACAAATTGTAAAAAGTAGGGGTGAACCTATAATAATGAATGCTGTATATGAATTGATTAAAATAAATATTTCAATAACGGGAACGGCAAATTATGATATTTTATTGGGACTTATTATTTTCATAGTAATTAGTATATGGGTATATAAGATAGTCGGTGAAAAATACTATGAAAATATATACGGCAAGGTTTTCAGCATTGTTATCTATATATTTTTGAATGTTATATTGACCATGTTCATTATGTTTTTAATAAGCACCGTTTTAAGATATGCAAATATATTTAAAGGTACGTGATTTAGTGGTATAATTACAATATCTACACATTAAAAAACTATCCTATAAGGGAGGAAAAAATGAAGAAACTTATATTTTCAGTAGTAATGGTAATGGCAGTAATGATATTTGTTGTATCAGGTGCACACGCAGCGGTTAAGGTTACTGAGAGTAAAGATGTTAAAATAGTTATTGACAGCCAAAAGAGGAATACTACAAATGCTCCGATAATGGTTAACGGCAGAACCATGCTTCCGCTTAGAGAAATAGCAACCCAGCTGGGAGTATCAAACGATGAAGAACATATAAAGTGGAACTCAGCTACTAAAACTGTCTATCTTTCCAAGGATAATACTGTTATAAATCTGGAGATAAACAAAAAAATTGCTAAGGTTAACGGGCAGGATGTTGAATTGGATGTAGAACCTTTAATATACGCCGACAGAACATACATAC
>JAEZNF010000203.1 GCA_023441845.1 Bacillota bacterium
TATTTTAAATCAGATGAAGCCTGCACTTGTTATTATACAGAAAAAGCATCAGGATTTCTTTAACGATTTTAGAGGAAAACAGATTGTTTTGGATCAGGAAAATATATATCTGTATAAAAATGAAGAAACTTTATTAAGAAAAGTATACCACCAATCACAAGATGTCGCATATGCTATGTTTACATCCGGAACAACGGGAGTACCTAAAGGAGTAAAAGTAAGGCACTATCAACTAATGAATTCACTATGGTGGCATATGGACTACGTAGGTTTTAACCAAGACACACGAACGCTCCAACTTGCTGTACTTACCTTTGATGCATCGGTTGTGGAAATTTTCTGCACATTATTATCCGGAGGAACGTTATTCTTAATTAACCAGGATGAGAACAAATATCCCAATAAGGTAATGGATTATATTGAAGAATACAATATTAACTTCTTACTCATGGTTCCTGCTTTTTATAATGTATTATTGGATCAGGCATCTTATAGAAAAATGAAATCTGTAAAGAAAATTATTAGTACTGGGGAAATACTGACCAGGCAACTCCTTAAAAAACACTTACGTTTACTTCCGGATATCCCTATTTATAATTTATATGGTCCGACTGAATGTAGCATATCTGCTGCAGGACATAAAGTTGAAAGGGATTGCTATGAGGAATATAATCTTCCTATTGGAAAACCAAGCTATAATGTAATGATTTACCTTTTGGACCGACATATGCACCTTATGCCAAAAGGATGCATCGGAGAAATATATATCGGGGGTATCGGAGTTACAAATGGATATATAGCAGACGAAGAAAAGACAAGGGAGCATTTCGTAAGCACTACTATGGGACATCTTTATAAAACCGGAGATTTAGGCAGATGGAATAACGATGGTATATTGCATTATTATGGGCGTGAGGACAACCAGGTAAAAATTCTTGGAAATCGGATAGAACTGGAAGAAATTGAATCCTGGTTGGTAAAAATGCCGCAAATTAAAGAGGTCGCAGTTGTTGCTGCCAGAGACAAAAGTCAAAACTCCTATCTAAAAGCTTTTTATGTTTCGGATACAAGTATTTCCTTTGAGAAATTTCAAAAGTATCTTATAGAGAAGCTGCCCCAATACATGTTGCCTGCAGCTTATATAAAAATTGCATCGTTGCCAAAAACACAAAGCGGTAAAATCAATAAAAAAATTCTCAAGGAAGAATATAGTCAGGATATACAGGAAATTCCTGTTGAGGAACCTGCTAATGAAATGGAAGAAAAACTTGTTAAAATTTGGAAGGAAGTTTTGGAATGTGATACAATCAGTGTTCATCATAATTTTTTTGCTAAAGGGGGACATTCATTAAAAGCTACAAAGGTATTGTCCAGGATTCATGAAGAATTTAATGTTGAGATATCCTTGCGAGATATCTTCATGTATCCCACTGTCCGGCAAATGGCGCAAAATATTCAAAACAGCACAAAAACAAACTGGGAAACTCTCCTAAAAGCACCCGTTCAAGAGTTGTATCCGCTGTCCTCAGCTCAAAGGAGGATCTATATTTTAAAAGAAATTGAAGGTGAGAATACAAGCTATAATATGTCTGGTGGAATTTGGATTGAAGGAATGTTTGATAAAGCAGGGATTAAAGAAATTTTTGAGGAGATTATTCTAAGGCATGAATCTTTCCGAACATCTTTCCATCTGATAGAGGGTGTTCCAATGCAGGAAATTCATGAGACAGTCAAGAATCCGCTTGTTTTTTCAAATGGGAAGCTGGAAAACGTTGAAGCAATTATTGATAGCTTTGTAAAGCCATTCGATTTAGAACGGGCTCCTTTAATACGGGTTGAAGTTATTGAATTTCAAAATGATTTGCATTTGGTTCTCTTTGGCTCACACCATATTATTATGGACGGGATATCACTAAATATTCTAATGAAAGATTTTTTGGCTCTTTATGCGGGTCGGAGTCTTCAAGAGCTTAAGTATCAGTATAAAGATTATGTTTTCTGGCAGAAGCAAAGAAGTCAGTTAGTAGAAATGAAAGAGCAAAAAGAATATTGGCTTGCCCAATTTAAGGACAGGATACCGATATTAGATATGCCTACTGACTTTAAAAGACCAGTAACAAATTCCTTTCAAGGAAATCATCTTTCAATAGTAATACCCAAGGAAATCGTCCAACGGTTGGAGGAATTGGCGGTTGCAAGCAGGACAACACTTCACTCTGTTTTGTTTGCTATTTATTATCTCATTTTAGCGTTCTATAGCGGTCAGAATGATTTGGTTGTGGGAGCTCTTTCGTCTGACAGAAGACATCAGGATTTTGAAGGAATAATTGGTGTTTTTATAAATTTTCTTCCTATCCGTACCTCAATTAATATGGAGAGCGAGTTTTCGGATTTCTTAAAAGAAGTTCACGAAAGGTTGCTGAACTCATATTCACACCAAGACTATCCCTTTGAAGAAATGGCAGCGGAATTGACAGATAATAGACATCCAGGCAGAAATCCATTATTTGATACTATGTTGATTTTTCATAATCAGAATGAGCTGTTGCAGGAATATGAAATTCAAGAGTTAAAAATAAAACAGTTTGAAATAGAGACCAAGACATCAAAGCTTGATTTTAAACTGGATATCAGTCCGTTACCTCATAAGGAGCTAAATGTTGTATTGGAATATAATACATCTATTTTTCAAGAAACAACAATGAAAGGCTTCCTGGAAGACTTTTTGTATTTACAAGATCAGGTGAGTCAATATCCTCACGAGCTATGTAAATTATATCAAATAAAAAATGCTAAGATGATGAGAACGATGGACCTTGGAGATGTGGACCATGTTGGAATTGCGGTTTCAAGCCCGGAAATGCCAGTTGACATTTTCAATCTACTTGGGTTTATAAGTCAAGAAGGCGTTTATGATCCCTTGCAGAACGTGTATCTTTCCATGAGTCGAAAAGCAAATCAAACAGGCTTGGAATGGATTAGCCCTAAGGATGAGACTTCCCCGTGTCAGAGCGTTCTGGAACAAAAAGGAGGAGGTCCCTACCATCTTTGTCTGAAAGTTAAAAATATTGACAAGATTTTTTCTTGCTTGAATGAACATCGTATTTATTATGAAATGGTTAGTGAAGCAACACCTGCGGTGCTTTTTGAGAATAAAAAGGTTGCTTTTATTATGGTGAAATCTATTGGGCTGGTTGAATTATATGAAGATCCAAATGCAGAGTCAGTAGAACAAGGAGATAGTATTGTTTTAAGTTTTTACACACAGGATTTGGA